>DIYE01000059.1 GCA_002428885.1 Alphaproteobacteria bacterium UBA6062 | reverse complement strand
GGGCGCGGGAGCTATTTACCCTGGCCGCGGAGACGGCGCTGGGCGCCATCAAGCCGGTGATGCGGGACTATGACTGCAGAATGCTCAGCATGTATCACACCCCGAACGAGCCGATGCGGAGCTATGTGGATGAGATGCAGGCCCGGGAGGGTAACGACGGCATTCTGTCCCTGTCCCTCACCCACGGTTTTCCCTGGGGGGACTCGCCACGTGTCGGTACCCGTATGCTGGTAATCACCGACGGGAATGTTGAACAGGCCGATGCCGTCGCGAAAGAATTTGGAGATAAACTCTGGGATCTTCGGGAGGAACTGAACCCCGACTGGCCGACCATCAGTGAAGCCCTGGACCAAGCAGATGCCGCAACGTCTCATCCTGTGGTGCTGGCCGATTTCGCCGATAATGCCGGTGGTGGCGCACCCTCAGATTCGACTTTTATCCTCCAGGAAGTCCTGGCCCGCAGCATGAAAGATATTGCCCTCGGTATCTATTGGGACCCGGTGGTTGTACGGATGTGCCGGGAAGTCGGTATCGGCGCCCGTCTGAATGTCCGCATCGGCGGCAAGGTTGGCCCCATGTCCGGCGATCCGGTGGACCTCCATATCACCGTCCGGGGCCTGAAAGAGGATATGAGCCAGCAAATGGGCGAAACGGCCATGCCGCTCGGCAACGGTGTCTGGCTGGAAGCGGACGGCGTGCATCTGGTTCTCAGCGATATCCGCAGCCAGACTTTTCATCCCTCCGCCTTTACCGATCTTGGTATTGATCTGGACACCATCAAAACCATTGTCGTGAAATCATCGCAGCATTTTCATGCGGGTTTTGCCCCCATTGCTTCCGAGATCATCAAAATTCCGGGCCCCGGCGCCATTCCGGCGGATTTCACCACCATTCCACATACAAAACGGGACAGCAACTTCTGGCCCAAAACAGAGGATCCCTTCCAATGAGTAACCCGTTGATTAAGAACCGGGACCGGTTCGCGGCCTCCCATCCGGAACAGAGATTTATCGTCAATGGTCGGAACTGGGGTGGCCTGCGTATGGGAGATAACGGCCCGGCACTGGTCTTGATCCCGGGCACACTGGGACGATCTGATATTTTCTGGCAGCAGATTGAAGCCCTGCAAGGACGGGCCCGTATCCTGTCCCTCTCCTATCCGTCTGAAGGCGGCATCAAGGAATGGGGAGAGGATATCGCCGCGCTGATCCGTCAGCATAAACTGGAAGGTGCTGTCATTCTGGGATCTTCCCTCGGCGGCTATACTGCCCAATATGTGGCAGCGACCTATCCGGACCTGGTTAGCGGTCTCGTCGCCGCAAATACCTTGAGTTCCACCGGAGACATTCAGGAACGTCCTCCCTACTCGCTGGATCTGATGGCAGTTCCTATTGATCAACTGCGGCAGGGTTTTACCAATGGCCTGACCCAGTGGTGCGACGGTGTCTCGCCTTACCAGCAACTTGCAGAACTGCTGCTTCTGGAAGTCGGTGGCCGTATCCCGGAGGGGGAAATGCGAGCCCGGCTTAATGCCCTGAAAATTGCTCCCTCTCTGCCGGAACAGAGCCTGCCGGAAAACAGGCGCTGGACGATCGAGAGCGAGGATGATCACCTGATTTCCGCTGATATGCGAGAGGAAGTACGGACCGTCGTTCAGCCGGGCCGGGCCTTTATCTTTGGTGAAGCCAGTCACTTCCCGTACGTCACCCGCCCTGAAAACTATACCGCCATGCTCGAAGAAGTTCTGGGCCTTGAAGGCGGTGATGTCCCCTTTCCGAAAGGAAGCGCCGAGGTCCGGCTATGATCCAGATTTCCGCAGACCTCGTCCATAAACACCTTTCCATGCGCGAAGCGATTGATATCGTTCGTAAAACCATGACCCAGGTGAGTGATGGAAAAGCCGAGCTTCCGTTGCGGATGGTGATGGATATTGACGGCACCAACAAGCTCGGCATCATGCCCGGTGCCCTGCGGGAGCCGACCCTTTATGGCGTAAAAGTACTCAGCCTGTTCCCTGGCAATCCGGCGAAGGGATTGTCGTCCCATATCGGTGCTATGATCCTGTTCGATGCGGAGACAGGAAAACCGACTGCATTTCTGGATGCCGACGCCCTGACGGCTATCAGGACTGCGGCTGCCAGCGCCGCTGCAACAGATGTCCTCGCCCGGAAAGATGCCTCTTCACTTGCCGTCATCGGAACGGGTGAGCAGGCCGAGACCCATATCGAAGCCATCAGTCTTGTCCGCGATATAAAGACGATCCATATCGCAGGCCGGACACAAGAGAGAGCCAGTCAGTTTATCGATCATATTAAGACTAAATATCCTGATATGACTTTCATTGCTGCGACGAATGCTGAGGAAGCAGCGGGCAAGGCCGATATTATCTGTACTGTCACTTCCTCCGCTTCCGTCGTACTGGAGGGAGACTGGGTAAAATCCGGCACCCATGTAAATGCGGTCGGTGCCTCTGTTCCGGTGATGCAGGAAATTGACGAGACGCTCGTTCTGAAATCCGACCTCTATGTGGATTACAAACCCTCCGCCCTCGCTCAGGCCCGAGACATTATGTCGGCTCTGGAAAGCGGCGCTATGACCGAAGACCACATTCTGGGAGAGATCGGAGATGTCTTTGCTGGCAGCATCCGGTCACGCCGTTCTGACGATACCATCACTCTCTACCGCTCCCTGGGGATTGCCGCTCAGGATCTTGCCTGCGCAGAGGCTGTTTTTAAAAAGACGAAGTAACATGTCATAAAAACGTCGACGGATCTGCTTTCAATCGTTAAGCAGGTCCCATGACAGCAGATAATGATCTTGAGATATTCCTGGTCACCGCACCGGGTCTCGAAAAACACCTTGCGGAAGAACTGACGGAAAACGGCTTTAAGCCTTTTGATGTTATTCCGGGTGGTGTGACCGTCAAGGGTGGTTGGCCGGATATCTGGCGGGCCAATCTGGTTATTCGGGGCGCAAGCCGGGTGCTGGTTCGGATCGCTTCGTTCAGGGCCCATCATCTGGCGCAACTGGACAAACGGGCCCATAAGGTTGCGTGGTCAGATATCCTCCGCCCGGATATCCCAGTAAAAGTCGAAGCCTCCTGCAAAAGTTCCCGCATCTATCATGAAAAGGCGGCAGCACAGCGCATCGCGACAGCCATTGAAGATGAAACAGGAACGACGATCTCAAAAGACGCCGAGATCACCATCAAGGCACGTATCGTCAAAGATCTCTGCACCATCAGTCTTGATACCTCCGGGGAGCTGCTTCACAAGCGCGGCCATAAGGCAGCCGTGAATAAAGCCCCCATGCGGGAAAGTCTGGCGTCTCTCATGCTGCGGCATTGCGGTTATTCAGGAAAAAAGGCGGTTCTGGATCCCATGTGCGGATCAGGCACCTTTGTCATTGAAGCAGCCGAAATGGCGATGGGCCTCTATCCCGGTCGCTCCCGCTCTTTCGCTTTTCAGCAATTCGCCAATTTTGACGCAACAGCCTGGAAAGCCTTAAAAGAAACCAATACCGCAAATCCGGTGGAGCCTCTTTTCTACGGTTTTGACCGGGATGCCGGTGCCGTTAAAATAAGTAGCGAGAATGCGCAAAGAGCGGATGTTGACACCATCACCCGGTTTGAACAACAAACCATTGGCCGGCTGACGGCCCCGGATGTCGAACCAGGCCTTGTCATCATCAACCCGCCTTACGGCGGACG
>DIYE01000039.1 GCA_002428885.1 Alphaproteobacteria bacterium UBA6062 | reverse complement strand
CGGCGATTGCAGGAAGCGGCTGATATGGTCGGTCTTTCCGATCTTCTGGACCGTAAACCGTCCCAACTTTCAGGCGGACAGCGGCAGCGTGTTGCGCTGGCCCGAACCATCGTGGCCCATCAGCCAGTTTGTCTGATGGATGAACCGCTTTCCAATCTGGACGCAAAACTCAGGGCCAGCATGCGCAACGAGATCCGCTCTTTGCAGCAGCGGCTCGGCCTGACCATGGTTTATGTCACCCATGACCAGATCGAAGCCATGACCATGGCGGATCAGGTTGTTCTGCTCAATGACGGCAAGGTGGTGCAGGCGGATGTTCCGGGTGAACTCTATGACCGGCCGGCCTCACGCTTTGTCGCCCGCTTTATCGGACAGCCGCCGATGAATGTTGTCAGCCTCAATGAACAACTGGCGTCGAGCAGCGCAGAAAACTGGCCGGAAGGACATAGCCTGGGTGTGCGTCCTGAAGGCATTATAATGGGCGAGGGGCCGTACAAGGCCACTGTATCGTCCATCGATTATCTCGGATCGGAAACCATTCTCTGGCTGGATTTTGACGGGCAGGAGCTTGCCGTCAAACTGCCAGGCCGGTTTTCGGAAAAGGAAGGCAACATCGTATCGTTTGGGTGGGAGACTGGATCTCTTCACTGGTTCGATGCTGCAGGAAACAGGCGAGACAGTCTGCAAGCTGTCCCGCCTTCGTCCCAAGCGACCAAGTCATAGAGCAATCTGGATGCTGGGGGCGAACCAACCATGTGGTGCCTGAGGGTAGCACTGAATATCAACAGGAGGAAGGACGATCACTATGTCTCTTTTTAAATCGAAGAAATTGCTGGGCCTGGCGCTCGGCACGACCATGGCTCTAACCGCCGGTGCGGCCGCAGCTAAAACGACCCTTACTATGTATTACCCGGTTGCTGTTGGCGGCCCACTGACCAAAATCGTTGACGGTATTGTCGCCGATTTTGAAGCCAAAAACCCGGATATTGATGTGAACGCCATCTATGCCGGGAACTATAACGATGCCCGTATCAAGGCGCTGGCGGCCCTTAAAAGCGGTAAACCGGCTCAGTTGTCCGTTATGTTCTCCATCGATATCTACGACCTGATCGAACAGGACGCGATTGTTGCTTTTGACGATATCGTTTCCACGGAAGAAGATCGGAAGTGGCTGAAATCCTTCTATCCGGCTCTAATGGAAAATGGACAGACACTGGGCAAGACCTGGGGTATTCCGTTCCAGCGCTCCACCATTGTCATGTATTACAACAAGGATGCTTACCGGGCTGCCGGCCTGGATCCGGAAAACCCGCCGACTACCTGGAATGCTCTGGTGGATGCCGGTAAAAAACTGACCAAGAAAGATGGCTCCCAATGGGGCATCATGATCCCGTCAACCGGCTATCCTTACTGGATGTTCGGTGCGTTGACCAAACAGAACGGTCAGGTGCTGATGAATTCAGACGGCAATGAAACCTATTTCAACAACCCGAAAGTCGTTGAAGCCCTGTCTTTCTGGAAAGACCTTTCCGTCAAGCATGGCGTGATGCCGAAAGGTGCCATCGAATGGGGAACGCTTCGCCAGAATTTCCTGGAAGGCAAGACAGCCATGATGTGGCACTCCACCGGTAATCTGACAACCGTGAAGAAAAAAGCCAAATTTGATTTTGGTGTCGCCATGCTGCCGGGTAACCCGTCCCGCGGTACACCAACCGGCGGCGGAAATTTCTACATCTTCAAGAAATCATCTGCTGAAGAAAAGAAAGCTGCTCTCAAGCTGATCAAATTCATGACCAGTGCGGACAATGCCGCCAAATGGTCCATGGAAACCGGTTATATCGGCGTCAGCCCGGCTGCTTATGATACCAAAAAGCTGCAGGCTTATGCCAAGAACTTCCCACCGGCCGCCGTTGCCCGGGATCAGCTGAAATTTGCCACGGCTGAGCTGTCAACATACCAGACAGGCCGTGTCCGCAAACTTCTGGATGATGCTCTGCAGTCTGTTATTGCCGGTGGTAAGGCACCGGCTGATGCGCTGGGTGACGCCCAGACACGGGCAGAAAAACTGCTCAAGCCTTACAAGTAAGTTCGAGTATCGTGAAGGCGCAGGCGTCTCCCCTGCGTCTTCACATTTTCAGGAGAAATCCATGAATTTCATGGGCAACAGACATGTCATCGGTTGGCTGCTGATTTCACCAGCGGCCATTTTGCTTGTTACCTTTACCCACTATCCGGCGGTAACAACCTTTTTTTCCAGCCTGTTCAGCCGCGGCAATCCCATCCGGCCTTCGAAATTCGTCGGGGCGGATCAATATCTGGCTCTGCTTGATGACCCGGTTTTCTGGACGGTCCTGGAGAATAATCTTTATTACGCCATCGGCACTATTCCGGCCTCCATAGCGCTGGCCATTGCCATGGCGCTGCTTGTAGATCGGGCGCTTGCCGGTACCGGCTTCCTGCGTCTTGCTTATTTCACGCCGACTATTCTTCCGATGATCGCTGTCGCCAATATTTGGCTCTTCTTTTACACGCCGGAAATCGGTTTGCTGGACCGGCTGCTCAATCCCATCGGAATTGAGACGCCGAACTGGCTGGGCGATCCCTCCACGGCTCTGCTCTCATTGATTTTCATTACCATCTGGAAAGAAGCCGGCTTCTTTATGATTTTCTATCTGGCCGCTTTGCAGGCCCAGTCGCCGGAGCTTAAGGAGGCGGCCAAACTGGAAGGCGCCAGTGCTTTTACCTTCTTCAGGCGGGTGACCTTCCCGCTTCTGATGCCGACAACCCTGTTTGTCCTGGTTAATGCGGTGCTGAATTCCTTCAAACTGGTGGATCATATATTTATCCTGACCAAGGGTGGCCCTGATAACGCAAGCAGCCTGATCCTCTATTATATCTACGAGACGGCTTTCTCATTCTTTGACACGCCTTATGCCTCAGCGCTGACCATTATCCTGCTGCTGTTTCTCGGTATTCTCGCGCTTATACAATTTGGCGTTCTGGAAAGAAGGATCCATTACAGATGAACCCTTCACTCTCATATCTTCGTAAAGCCGTTACGGTGGTTGGCGCCTGGTTGCTGGCGATCCTTTGGATCTCACCGTTGTTGTTTGCTTTCTGGGCTGCCTTTCATAATCCGGAAGATGCCATTCATTTTGACCTGACGGCGCCACTGACGCTGGGTAACTTTGTAGAAGCCTGGAACCAGGCGCCGTTCCCCCGGTATATGCTGAACACCTTCCTGCTGGTAACAGGTCTGTTGGCTGCCCAGATGATCCTGGCAACGCTGGCTGCTTACGCTTTTGCCCGGTTCAATTTTGTCGGCGGGGGTATCGCCTTTTCCCTGATTCTGGTGCAGTTGATGATCACGCCGGAAATTCTGATTGTTGAAAACTATGCGACGATAGCTGATTTGGGTCTCGCTGACAGTCTGACAGGTATCGGTTTGCCTTACGCCGCGTCAGCCTTCGGGATTTTCCTACTCAGACAGACCTTTAAATCCGTCCCGCGGGAGTTGGATGATGCAGCGCGGATGGAAGGGTGCGGCACACTGGGTATTCTCTGGAGGGTCTATGTGCCGCTAGCCATGCCGACATATCTGGCCTATGGCCTTGTTTCCATCAGTCATCACTGGAATAACTTCCTCTGGCCCCTGGTGGTATCAAACTCAGTGGAGACCAGACCGTTGACGGTTGGTCTCGCTATTTTCGGAGCGCCGGAATCAGGTGTCGACTGGTCCATCGTGTCAGCGGCGACGCTGATGTCCGTTGCTCCTTTGCTGATCGCTTTTTTATTGTTTCAGCGACAGTTCATCCGTTCTTTTATGGCGTCAGGTATTAAATAAAACACTGGCTTTCGTTGATCGTCGCAGTTGTTTGACGGTCAACGAAACTTTTTGTTAACGTCTCGGCAATCTTTTTTGTCTATCAGGATTGATGGCGGAAAAAGGACAGTCCATACTGTCCTGATCAGAGGCCTGAAACGGGTCAAGGGGAAGAGGCTTGATTAGACAGTGATGGTATTCGGCGAGTTCATATTGTTCTTATGCCTCTTTCTGTCTTTCGTCTATTTAACGTATCAAAGACATCAATTTTCGCGGTTCCGGATTGGGCATGGTTTTCTGAGTGTTGGTCTCGGTCTGGTCAGTCTCACAGCGCTCATAGATTTTCTGCTGGTCGGTCCCAATTATGTCCTGCCAGTAGGCATGCTGGATGAAGATTTTATTGAGTTTTGGCGCATCTATGGATACTTGCCTGGCCTTATCTCCATTACGATCGGAATTAGCGTTTTTCTGCCGGCCATTGTGCGTCTCAATGAAGAAATGGGCAGTCGGGAAGCCACGCAGCGGAAACTGCTTGCCCAGACGGCGGATTTACAAATCGCCAAATCCAGAGCGGAAAAAGCCGAGAAGGTCCTCGTTGAGGCGCTGGAGTCCATTTCAGACGCTTTCATTATTTTTGATATTGAAGATAAGGTTGTCGCGTTTAACAGCCAGTATAAAGCCCTGTTTTCCTCTGTTCGGGAAATCCTCAAACCTGGTGTGAGTTTTGAAGAGTTGATCCGGCATCAGGCCGCGAGATCTGATTTCTTCGCCGATTTGGGCGAGGCTGAGGAGTGGATTCAAAAACGGCTTGAAGAGCATCGAAATCCAGGCGAGCCTAAAGAACAGTTGTTTGAAGGGGGGCGGATTTACCGGCTTAGTGAATTTAGAACCATTTCGGGCGGAACGGTTGCCCTTCGTACAGATATTACTGAACTGAGAGAGCGTGAGAATGCGCTTCAGCAACTGAATGAACGGTTTGAAGAAGCACAGTCAGTTGCTCATATTGGTAACTGGATCCATGATTTCGACGGTAAGATTTACGACTGGTCGCTGGAGACTTCCAGAATCATGGGATACAAGCCAGGCGCTGTTAAAGTTGGTCACAAAGCTTATCTGGAACGGATCCATCCGGATGACCTGGAACGTATGCAATCCGTTGTCCAGTGGGCGGTTGAGAACGGGGATGATGACTATCAGGTGGAATATCGGATGGTTCAGCCGGGCGGTGAGTTGGTGCATGTTCGGGAAATTGGCAGGATCCAGCATGACAGTGCCGGAAAACCGGTTCTGGTCGGCGGTACATTACAGGATATCACCCAGGAACATCTGGCTGAACTTGAATTGATCGATGCGAAGATGCGGGCGGAAGAAGGGACGAAAGCAAAGTCCATGTTCCTTGCCAATATGAGTCATGAACTCAGAACGCCGCTAAACGCTATTATCGGTTTTGCCGAGGTTATCTCGAAGGAGATTTTTGGTCCTGTCGAAAATGCCAAATATAAGGAATATTCGGGGAATATCCTGTCATCTGGCCAACATCTTCTGTCTCTGATTAACGACATTCTGGACTTTTCAAGACTTGAGGCCGGTGAACATGACCTCAGGGAAGGCGAGATACGCTTGAAGGATGTCCTTGACTGGACGATGGCGCTGTTAAACCCAAAAGCTCGGGAAAAATCGATTTCTCTCAAAGTTACAGGGAAAACAGATTATCTTTTTCTCGGCGATGAAAGAAAAATAAAGCAGGTGATGATTAACCTGGTGAATAACGCCATCAAATTCACGCCAAGAGGCGGTAAAGTAAAGGTCTATGTGGATAGCGGATCGGAAAACTATACCAGTATCTTTGTCGAGGATAATGGTCATGGTATCGGAGAATCGGAGATCGATCATGTGATGCGTCCTTTTATGCGAACCTCTTATTCGATCTCAAGTTCCATAGAAGGAACCGGGCTCGGATTGCCTCTGTCGAAGTCCATTGTCGAGCTGCATGACGGGGAGCTTAAAATTGCAAGCAAGGAGAAAAACGGGACGATTGTCGAGGTCAGGCTTCCAAGAAAACGTTTCCTCGACTGAAAGACCGGTTATGATGGAACCGGATTTTCGATAACGCCTTAAAGAAATCGCTTGATTTTGCCGCTGAATACCGTCATGAGTGCCTTCGACGTTTAAGCGCACGTGCCACGACGCGTTTCCCAGTTTGAGGTTTGTACGGGCAACGACGCAAATGTCCTTTTTTGGTTTGTCGGAATGTTCCGGCTGGATTGATTGAGGGGTTTGCTGACATGGTCCGACCGTCACAACCATATGCATTATATTCCAAGCAGGACGGAAAAGCCTTGGGGGGCGATTTTCCGGACCTCGATCTGTGTCATTATGTTAGTGATGCTCAGGCTATTCTGTCGGAGGATTGCAATGACGCTGTCCATATTCTCTATCCTCACAAGCTGGCCCGGCAGGCGGATCTGTTTATCAACGGCTTTTCCGGCGACAGTCTCTATGCCATCAAGTCCAACCCGCATGTGGCGGTTCTGAAGATCCTTTGGACGCGGGGGATCCGGAAATTTGAAGTTGCTTCGCTGCGGGAAGTTGAATATGCACGAAACCTTCTTCCGGAGGCCGAGCTGTTCTTCATGCATCCTGTGAAAAGTCGTAAAGCGATCCGGCAGGCCTATGATCTCGGTGTCCGCAATTTTGCTTTCGACGGTCTTGAAGAGCTTCGTAAGATAGAGGAGGAAACCGGGCAGGCCGATGACCTTAATCTGCTGCTGCGGGTCAAGGTGGAGCAGACGGAGGCCGTGTATCCGCTGGACGGCAAGTTCGGGGCAAGCCTGCAGGAGGCTCCCCTGTTGCTGCAACGGGCCAGGAAGCCAGCGGGCAAACTGGGGCTGACATTCCATGTGGGGTCCCAGTGTATGGATCCTCATGCCTACCGGCGTGTGATTGAAGAGATTGCTCTGATGATGAAGGAAACGGATATTGCCATTGATATGCTGGATATCGGTGGCGGTTTTCCGGTTCAGTATCCGGGCATGGAGCCGCCGGTGCTTGATGACTATTTCGGGATTATCCGTGAAGCCGTCCACAAGGCAGGCATGAACGACATCCATCTTCTGTGTGAGCCCGGCAGGGCGATGGTTGCTGAAGCAGGCGCCGTTGCCGTCAGGGTGGAACTCCGCAAGGGGGAGAGCCTCTATCTGAATGATGGTACCTACGGGTCGCTATTTGATGCCGGTGTTTCCTCCTGGTCCTATCCGCTGGAGGTTATCGGGGCGGATGGCCTCCCTAAAACAGGTACTCAAACCCATTTCAAATTTTTTGGCCCGACCTGTGACAGCCTTGATGTGATGAACGGTCCTTTCCCGTTGGATGAGACAACGCAGGAAGGGGACTGGATCATTTTCAGGAATCTCGGGGCTTACGGTTTTGCCATGCAGACACGATTTAACGGATTTTATTCTGAGACGACCGTTTCGGTCGATGATGGAAACAGGTGAGACAGATGAGCACCGAACAGACCAAACAGGATCTGCTCTCCACACCGGTAGAGCATATTGATATCAAATCCTTTGACGCCCGCCCGGTGATTGATGCCATGGATAAGATGGCGTTCAGTTCCCGGGATCTGGCGCGGGCCACAAAAATCTTCAATATGGCTGTTGAAGATCCGGACTGTGCCGTTATCCTGACGCTCGCCGGTTCTACCTCCGCCGGCGGATGCATGCATGTCTATCGGGATCTGGTCGAGGCGGGCATGATCGACGCGATCGTGTCCACCGGTGCTTCCATCGTTGATATGGATTTCTTTGAAGCCCTGGGTTTTCGCCATTATCAGGGCGACCCCTTCATGGATGACAATAAACTCCGGGATCTCTATATCGACCGCATTTACGACACCTACATTGATGAAGAAGAGCTGCAATCCTGTGATGAGACCATCAAGCGGATCGCCGACAGCCTTGAAAAACGTCCCTATTCTTCCCGTGAATTTATCCGGGAAATGGGACGCTGGTTAAAAGACAATGCGGTCAAGAAGGGCTCCCTGATCGAAACCTGTTTTGATCATGATGTGCCGATTTTCGTGCCGGCCTTTTCGGACTGCTCTGCCGGGTTTGGACTGGTTAAGCATCAGGTGGAAAATCCGGATCAATGCCTGACCATTGACAGTGTGGCGGATTTTCGGGAACTGACCGACATCAAGATCGAGGCCGGGACCAGTGGTTTGCTGATGATCGGCGGCGGGGTGCCCAAGAATTTCGTCCAGGATACGGTTGTCTGTGCAGAGATCCTCGGCAAAGAAGTCGATATGCATAAATATGCGGTGCAGATCACAGTGGCGGATGTTCGGGACGGTGCCTGTTCTTCCTCGACACTGAAAGAAGCGTCAAGCTGGGGCAAGGTTGATACGGCCTGGGAACAGATGGTTTACGCGGAAGCCACATCCGTTGTGCCTTTACTGGCTTCCGCCGCCTATCATAAAGGCGCCTGGAAAGACCGTCCGCGCCGTCATTTCTCGCGGCTGTTTGATAAGTCATAACCGGTATGGAGTTCCCGGACCTTAGCATATTATCGCCCGAAGAAGGCTTCCTGGGATTGCCCGTGGAAGATGCCTGTTCTCCAGCGGATGCAAAGGCCGTGATCATTCCTTTTGGTCTTGAGGCTTCCGTCAGTTATGGCGGTGGTACTGCCAGAGGACCCGCAGCGATGCTGGAAGCCAGCCATCAGGTGGAGCTGTTCGATGAAGAATTCTGGGGCGAGTGTTTTCGGGAATATGGTGTTGCGACGCTTGTTGATGAACCGGTTGACGGCTCAGATATTCCCGCTGCCCTGAATGTGTTGGCACAGAAAACAACGGCGGTTCTGGAAGCGGGTAAATTCCCCCTGGTGTTTGGCGGGGAGCATTCCATTACGCCCGGTGCCATCCGCCCCTTTCTGGATCGCTATGACGATCTGATCATCCTGCATTTTGATGCCCATGCGGATCTTCGGGACGGTTATGAAGGCGAGCATTATTCCCATGCCGCCGCTATCCGCCGGGTTCTTGATCATCCCACAGTACCCATCGTGTCTGTCGGCATCCGTAACATCTCGGCTGAGGAAATCCCTTTTCTGGAGGAGAACCGGCACCGTATCACCCTTCACTGGGGCAAGGACCGCCGAAACTGGAATATTGAAGAGATAGTCGCACCGCTAAAAGGTCGACCCATATACCTCACCTTTGATCTGGACGGCTTTGACAGTTCCCTGATGCCGGCGACCGGAACTCCGGAGCCTGGCGGGTTTTTCTGGGAAGAGGCGCTGGATATCATCCGGGCCGCTGGCAATGTCGGCACCATTGTCGGCGCTGATATCAACGAGCTGGCGCCGATTGATGGATTTAACGCCCCAAATTTTCTGGCGGCGAAGCTCGCTTATAAAATCCTCAACCACACTTTCTGCAAAATTGAGGTGAGCGCCGTCACATAATTTGGCGCGATCCTTCAATTCATTCTCCTCCAGGCGCCTTACTTTCTTCTGAAACAAGGAGAATAGGCCATGCGTTTCATACTGAATAAGACGGAAGTTGAACTGCCGGAAAGTCGGCGGGAGGACCGCCTGCTTTGGGTACTCCGGGATCATTTCGGGGTGCGGGGACCAAAATTCGGATGCGGGATCGGTGCGTGCGGCGCTTGCAGCATTCACGTGGCCGGTAAAGCGGAAAGGTCCTGCTCCCTGACGGTCGGCGATGTGGAAGGAGAACAGGTGACCACACTTGAGGGATTGGCGTCCGGTGAGACGCTTCATCCCGTTCAGGCGGCCTGGATTGCCGAAAATGTTCCCCAATGCGGCTATTGCCAGAACGGCCAGATCATGACGGCCGCAGCGTTGCTTGAAGAAAAACCGTCCGTGACCGCTTCGGAGATTGAGGGCGCGATGAGCCAGGTACGCTGCCGCTGCGGAACACAAAACAGAGTGCTGAGGGCCATAAACAGAGCAGGGGAGGCACTGAAAACATCATGATCGAGGTACTTAAAACACAGACAGGCCGCCGTTCTTTTCTGAAAAAAATGGGCTGGGCCTCTGTCGGGCTGACGGCCATGACGACCGGCTGCGCCCTGCCGCCGCTTCCCTACCGCGCGGAGCCCACATCTGAAGACGCATCTTTCTGGCTTAGTATACGGCCGGAAGGTGTTGTTGAAATTGTCAGCCCCCGATCCGAGATCGGCCAGGGTATTGCGACGACCATTAAACAGATCATAGCAGAAGAGTTAAACTTGGACCCGGACAGGATCCGTTATATCCATCCCCGGTCTGACCGGATACCGGATGTACGTGCCACTGTTGGTTCGGATTCCATGCGGTATTTTGCGCCGCTGATAGCATCGACGGCTGCTGCCCTGTCCGGTGAACTGGATGACCGTGTTTATAAGACCCATGGCCTGAGGTCGGGCGATTACAGACTGATGGATCAGCAGATTGTCGCTGCTGATGGAAAACACTATCCGCTGAAACCGGCCCTGACGCCCCCGCTTATGCTGGATCCGGCGATGGTCGATACAGCAAAGCCCAAGAGCTTTTCCAGTCCTGCACCGGGTAAATGGATTGGGCGGACTGTCAGGGCTCATAAGATCGAAGAGCTTGTTACGGCATCAGAGCCGCTCTTTGTCGATGATATCAGCTTGCCGGAGATGGTCCATGCGCGCTTGCTCCCGGGTGTTCCGGAGCAGGGGTTTGCTGAACAGCCGGGTATTCTTGCCGTGATTTCAGAACCTGATCTCAAGGCCGTTGTCGCGGAAGACAGAAGCGCACTGGACCGGGTCTTTGAAAATCTGGCACCGGAAGCTTCTGCTTTCGCGGAACCGGACTATTCGCTGGAACAGGCGTTGGATGTTTCCACCATTTCCAAACCCGGCAGCTTGGAACATTCCCTGATGTCAGACAGTATTGGCACGGAAAAGGCATTCGATATCGATGTCACACTCACCATGCCCATGGCGGCTCATGCCGCAATGGAACCCCGAACAGCCG
>DIYE01000193.1 GCA_002428885.1 Alphaproteobacteria bacterium UBA6062 | reverse complement strand
CTATTAAACAAAATATGCTCTAGAAAGGGAGTTGCTGGGATGACTTGATATCTTTCAGGACAATGTTGGATCGCACATGTGCGATCCCCGGCAGTTTGAAAAGAAAGTCATCCAGAAAGGCATTATACTGCGCAATATCCCGGGCGACGACCCTTAGATGATAATCTGAATCCCCGGTCGTTGCGTAACAGTCCAGGACTTCAGATCGCTCCAGAATAGCACTGGTAAAATCCTGGACGGTGTTTTCGGCCTGACGGGACAGGCTCACATGAACAATTGCCGAGAACCCAAACCCGGCGACAGATCGATCCAGCAGGACGCCATAACCGGTAATCAGGCCGATATCCTCCAGGCTTTTTACCCGCCGCCAGCAGGAGGAAGACGATACGCCGACAAGAGAAGCCAATTGTGCATTCGTCAGTCTGGCATCCGCCTGGAGATGGCTTAGAATTTTGCGGTCTGTATCATCTATCATTCTTTAATAGTATCATTATTGAATAAAATAATTCAAAAAGTTTTATAAATTGAAAAATGATGCCGAATTTATGGACTTTTGCGGATCAGATTGAAAAAAGATTTCAAAGCTCTGCTGTTACACTGGTGATCTGCCCGTAACGGTTGGAGATAACGGATGTCCTCAGAAAGTCTGGCCCGAAATACAGATCTGATATCTTATGAATTGTCGGATCGATATCGACTTGAAGAAGGACGGGTTTTTCTGACCGGAACGCAGGCCCTGGTGCGTATTCCCCTGATGCAGAAATTGCGGGATGAGCGTGCCGGTCTCAACACGGCGGGATTTATTTCCGGATATCGTGGCTCTCCTCTGGCGGTTCTGGACCAGGAACTCTGGAATATCAGTGATCAGTTAAAACAGAATGCCATTGAGTTTGTCCCGGCGGTGAATGAAGAACTGGCGGCGACGGCCATTATGGGATCCCAGCAGGTTGAAACGGATCCCCACCGGACGGTGCAGGGGGTTTTCGGCATGTGGTATGGCAAGGGGCCCGGTGTTGACAGGGCCGGGGATGCCTTAAAGCACGGGAACGCGTATGGTTCCTCACCGACCGGCGGCGTGCTGGTTGTGGCCGGCGACGATCACGGTGCGGTTTCGTCTTCTATGCCGTTTCAGTCCGATGCGGCATTTCTGTCTTTCTTTATGCCGATCCTCAACCCGTCCAATGTGGCGGAATATCTGTCCTTCGGGGAATATGGCTATGCCCTGTCCCGCTATAGCGGCATGTGGGTTGGTTTTAAAGCGGCAACGGAAAGTGTCGAAAGCGGCATGAGTGTCGATCTTTTGCCGCCGCGCCTCTTTAACAGACCGGATTTTCTTATTCCACCCACGGGTCTTCATTACCGCTGGCCTGACTTTCCGGGCCCACAGATCGAGGAGCGGCTGGAAGCCAAAAAACATGCGACACTGGCTTTCGCGGACGCCAATCCGATTGATGAACATATCTATGATATCCCCCAAGCGACTTATGGTATTGTCACGACTGGTAAGGCTCATCTGGATCTGATGGAAGCCTTGAGACTTCTCGGCATTGATGAAAGAGAAGCCCGCCGGATCGGGATCGATATCTATAAAATCGGTATGGTCTGGCCACTGGCCAAAAAGGCATCCCTTGAATTTGTCCGCGGCAAGCGGGAAGTGCTGGTGATCGAAGAAAAGCGGGGGATTATCGAAAGCCAGTTCAAGGAATATTTCTATGATATTCCGGGCTCAAAACCGAAACGCATGGTGGGCAAGAATGACGAGTTTGGAAACCGGCTGATCCCCTGGACTGGTGAATTGTCGCCCCGGCAACTGGCCGGGATTGTTGCAAAGCGCCTGGATGGCGTTTTTGAAGGCCTTAACCTGACGGAACGGGCGGAGAGGCTGCATAACACACAGCCGGTTTCCATCACTGTGGAAGGGGCAACCAGAACGCCCTATTTCTGTTCCGGCTGCCCCCATAATCGGTCAACAAAGGTCCCGGAAGGATCTGAAGCTCTCGCCGGGATCGGTTGTCATTTTATGGTGAGCTGGATGGACAGGGAGACCAGTAACCTGATCCAGATGGGCGGAGAAGGGGTCAACTGGGTTGCCAAATCCCGCTTTAATAACGGCCGCCATGTTTTTCAGAATCTGGGGGACGGGACCTATTATCACTCCGGTATTCTGGCGATCCGGCAGGCTCTCGCCGCCAACACCAATATCACTTATAAAATCCTGTATAACGATGCGACCGCCATGACCGGCGGACAGCCCGCCGACGGACCGGTCAGTGTGCAAGCTATTGCCCATAGCCTGCGGGCGGAAGGGGTGGAACGGATCGCTATTGTCTCCGACGCCATTGAAAAATTCCGACCTGAAGACTTCCCGAACCGGGTCACTTTTGATGACCGGACCAGACTGGATGTCATCCAGCGGGAGCTTCGGGAGATCCCGGGCGTGACCGCCCTGATCTATGAACAGACCTGTGCCACGGAAAAGCGCCGTCGCCGCAAGCGCGGACTGATGGAGGATATTCCGCGCTTTGCCTATATCAATGAGGCTGTCTGCGAAGGGTGTGGGGACTGTTCTGTTGCGTCCAACTGCCTCTCGGTTGAGCCGTTGGAGACAGAGTTTGGGCGCAAACGCAAGATTAACCAGAATGCCTGTAACAAGGATTTTTCCTGCCTGGAAGGCTTTTGTCCCAGCTTCGTTACCATCGAAGGAGGCCGGCGCCGTAAACCGGCTGCCCGGTCTGATCTTGAAAGCGAGTTTGAGGAGGCGGTCAGGCGCTTAAGTGACCCTAAGCGACCGGCGCTGCACCAACCCTATGATCTCTTGATCACTGGTGTTGGTGGAACCGGGGTTATTACCGTGGGGCAGTTGATCACCATGGCAGCACATCTGGAAGGCAGGGGAGCCTCGGTTCTCGACTTTATGGGCTTTGCTCAGAAATTTGGACCCGTCATCAGTTATGTTCGGCTCGCCGAAGGACCGAATGATCTCAATCAGGTGCGTATTGATACGGGACGGGCTGACGCTCTGATCGGCTGTGATCTGGTTGTCAGTACTTCGCCGAAAGCCTCATCGACTTATCATGAAGGTATAACGAAAGGGGCGGTTAATCTGGCTGTTATGCCGACCGGTGATTTTGCCCTCAACCCCGATGCCCGACTGGAGCCGGAACAGAGACTTGAGCGATTGGAACAGGTATTGGGAGCGGATAATACCCGGACTATCGATGCCAATAAAGCCGCCGAAAAATTGCTCGGTGACAGTGTGTTTGCCAATGTTTTGCTGTTGGGGTTTGCCTGGCAGCAGGGCCTGGTTCCGGTGTCGGAAGCAGCCTTGTTGAGAGCTATTGAGCTAAACGGTGTGGCGACCGATAAAAACAAGCAGGCATTCAGGTGGGGGCGTATCCTCTTTCAGGACCCCGCGCGCCTGAAAAGGCTGGATGCCGCTCGACCCACTTCACCGGATCAGGATTTCGCAGATCTTTTGCAGCATCGGACGGCTTTTCTTGAGAAGTATCAGAACTGCGACTGGGCGGAGAAATACCGTAAGCATGTGGAGGATGTTGCCGGTAGACTACCGGTCTCTCAAAAGCAGGCGGAGCCGCTTGTAACAGGTTATGCAAAGAGTCTCTTTAAGCTGATGAGTTACAAGGATGAATATGAGGTTGCACGCCTTCACAGCGATCCGGCCTTTCTGGAAAAGCTGGCGCGTGAATTTGAAGGGGATTATCAGGTCAGGTTCCATATGGCGCCACCTCTTTTGTCACGCGGTAAAGATGAACGCGGACGCCCTCTAAAACGCAGTTTCGGTCCCTGGATGATGCCGGTTTTCAAAAACCTGTCGAAACTAAAAAGACTGCGGGGTACACCGTTCGACATTTTTGGGCTTACGGCGGAGCGGCGGATGGAAAGAGAATTGATCTCCTGGTATCAGCAAGAAGTCGAAGAGATGCTGCCCCATGTTAATACAGAAACCTTTGATTTAGCTTTGGAGATTGTCGATATTCCGTCAATGATCCGGGGATTTGGTCCGGTGAAAGAACAGAATGTTCTCAAAGCAAAGGCGGAAATGGGTCGGTTGGTAAAGGTTGTCAAAGCCATGAATGTCAGCCTCTAAACCCGGGCTTTCCTAATATTATCATGGTATTCACCTCTTAAAATTCCTATATAGAAGCGGATCGTATCAAGGTAGTGATATGGCGGATATAAAGGGGATATCCATGGCTGATCTTTCTGCGCCCGCATCAGCACTTAAACTGCGTCCGTTTCAGGACGACACTTTACCTTCCAATAAGTTCCTGGATGAAGCCCTCGCTATCAACAAGCGGGAAGGCCTTGTCCTGGCCGTCAAGGCGCGCTTCGTGTCGTTGAGTATCATTGGGGTTCTGCTGATTTATCTGGTTCAGGATATCAGCGTGATTTATTATGAGGTCCTGATTTTCGGTTTTATGCTCATTGGTTGGGCGCAGCTTAAAGTCGGGCGCGTTGGGCATTCCAAGGCTGAATTGTTCCTGATGTTCTTTGATTTGGCCCTTATGACCATTGTTCTGCTGGTACCGAACCCGCTCAGCGATGAAGTCTGGTCCGTTGCCATGCAGTATAAGTACGGGAATTTCCCTTATTTCTATATCCTGTTGGCCGGTGCGACCCTGGCTTATTCCTGGCGTACGTTGTTTGCTGTAGCGACCTGGACGAGTGCTATGTGGATGATCGGTTACTTCTGGGCGATCAGCAAATCAGATGCGATCCCGCAGGTAACGGAAAAGATCCGGATCTATTTGGCAGATCATCCGGAATTGCTACAATTTCTTGATCCCGACTACATTCCGATTGAGGCCCGTATTCAGGAAGTGGTTGTTTTCTCAGTGGTTGCCGGCATGCTGGCACTCAATAGCTGGCGATCAAAACGCCTGTTGATCCGTCAGGCTGAAGCCGCCCGGGAGAGGGCCAATCTTGCCCGTCATTTTGCACCCACTATTGTTGATCATCTGGCGGGACGTGACCATCCTCTTGGCGATGTGCGCGCTCAGTCTGTTGTGGTTATGTTCGTGGATATTGTCGGCTTTACCAAGATGGCGGAGCAGATCTCCCCAGATCAGGTAATCGCAGTTCTTCGTGAGTTTCATTCCCGTATGGAGACCTGTGTGTTCGATCATGGTGGAACCCTGGACAAATTCCTGGGGGACGGCCTAATGGCTACCTTTGGCACGCCTGAGACAACACCGCAGGATGCCGCTCATGCTTTGGATTGTGCGCTTGCCATGCAGCAAACCATGACGGACTGGAATGTGGTCCGCACTCAGATGGGGCAACAGCCAATTCGCCTGTCCGTCGGTCTGCATTATGGCGAGGTTATCCTTGGAGATATCGGATCCGAGCGGCGGCTGGAATATGCGGTTCTGGGAGATGTTGTTAATGTCGCAAGCCGACTTGAAAGCATGAGCCGGGAAATGAACGCTAAAATCGTTATCAGTGATCAGGTGCTGGAAGCTGCAGGCGGACAAACGGTTGCCAAACATAAAGGATTGACGGCACGGGGACCACAGCCAATCCGGGGGCGGGAAGAAACCGTTTCCGTCTGGACGCAGGATCTGCCCGCCGCCTGATATCAGCCGAAATTCAGGTCCGCAACAAACGGGTTCATCTGCCGTTCCTGGCCGAAGGTGGATGTATTGCCGTGGCCCGGAATAAAAGTGACATCGTCTCCCAGTGGCCAGAGCTTTGTTCTGATTGAATTAATCAGATCGTCGTGATTACCTCCGGGCAAATCCGTTCGTCCGATGGAGCCTTGAAACAAAACGTCACCGACGATCGCTACCCGATTGGTTGGGCTGTTGAAGATAATGTGTCCGGGCGTATGCCCAGGGCAATAATAAACATCCATCACTTCCTGACCGACGGTCACCGTATCCCCTTCCTCTAGCCAGCGATCCGGCGTAAAGGAATAGCTTGGAGGGAAGCCATATTTAGCACACTGATCCGGTAGGTCGTCGATCAGGAATTTATCTTCTTTGTGAGGCCCTTCGATTGGAACGTCCAGCTTTTCCTTTAATTCTGCAGCGCCACCCGCATGATCCAGATGCCCATGGGTGATCAGGATTTTTTCAACGTCCACTTTTTGATCACCAATGACCTTCAGGATATGCTCAAGATCGCCGCCCGGATCAACGACAGCGGCTTTGTTGGTTTCCTCACACCAGATCAGACTGCAATTCTGGGCGAAGGGTGTTACGGGAATAATCACTGCTTTCATGGGGTTTTCCGGTTGCTCGCACACCGGTCCTTTTTGATTTTCATTTGGCGATTTATATCAGAGACGAGGGTTATAGGCTAGGGGCCTGACCTGGCCTGATCCAGCAGCCATTGCCTTAAGGATTGCAGCTTCGGGTGTTCGGCACGTCTGTGTTGTGAGACCAGCTGGAACGGGAATTTGGATCGCCGGGTTACATCAAACAGCTTTACCAGTCTTCCCTTGGCGATATCATCCGCCACCAGGACATCGATCCCGATAGCAATCCCAAGTCCTTCAATGGCTGCATGCAGGGCCATATTGGCGCTTTCGAAATTCATCCCGCGATTGGGATCCAGATGTGTGATGCCGGCTTCGGCGCACCATCTGGGCCAGTCCGTAGGGCGCGGGCTTTCATGCAGCAGATTGAAATTGGCTAGATCATCGACGGACGTGATGCGGTTGGCGATCTCCGGGCTGCAGACAGGATACGTGTCCACTTCCAGAAGCTTGTCGATCTGATATCCCTTCCGTTCACTCCCGTCCGCCATCACATCGATGGAAATATCAAAACCCTGTTCATCAAAATCCGCCGGGTTAAGGGAAGTGGTAAGTTGAATGTCCAGATCCGGAAAAGCTTCATAAAGAGCGGCCCATCGCGGGATCAGCCAGCGGATGGCAAAGGTGGGATAGGCGCAGATGGATATGACATTGCGCCGGGGCTCGCTCCGCAACCGATTGGAAGCTGCGGATATTTTCTCCAGCGGAAGGGAGATTTCGGCCAGATACTGCCGACCTACAGCAGTCAGTTCTATCCTTTTGTGGTGACGGTGAAACAACGCTTTCCCCAGGAAATCCTCCAGGGACTGAATTTGCCGACTGACCGCGCCGGGGGTAACATTCAGTTCTTCTGCTGCTTGATTGAAACTCAAATAGCGACAGGATGCTTCAAAGGCTTTTAGGCCGGAAATTGATGGTAAAGTCAGCATTTCGATTGCTTATATGCGTGAGTTTTTATCAATTATAAACTGCAGAATATTCGTTTGTCCAATGCGGTCTTCAAAGGCACAATCCTTGAAAACAATATCGGATACGAGGATCGCCCCATGAATTTCTTCAAAACGAGCGACAGCTTTGAGCCGCAGGACCTGTCGGACTGGATTGCCCCGGACTGTCACGGGCTGAATTTCTACGATATTGATCCTGCGCTCCGGGATTTGCTGAACGTCTATATGCCGGAGGATTTGCGTGAGTTTATGGAGCCGCATTTCCGGAAACTCGGCGCCTTGTCCGGAACCGAACTGGATCTCTGGTCTCGCGATGCCGATCGGCATGTTCCGAAGCTTCATGCCCGCGATGCCCGTGGCCGGAATGAGGACTGGGTTGAGTTTCACCCGTCCTACCGGAAGATGGAACAAGTGGCTTTTGAGCAGTTCGGTCTGCATGCCATGAGCAACCGGCCTGGTGTCCTTGGATGGAAAGACCGGGTGCCGCCCATCGCCAAATATGTGTTCCAGTATCTGTTTGGTCAGTCCGAGTTTGGTCAACTCTGTCCCATTTCAGCGACGGAAACCACTGCCATGCTGATTGAACGTTATGCGGATGACCGGACCAGGGGACTGTTTTTTGATCGTATGACCAGCCAGGATATGGATGAGCTTCTGAAGGGTGGTCAGTTTATGACGGAAAAACCGGGTGGTTCCGATGTCTCCAATACAGCCCTGCAAGCCCGCTATGAAGACGGTGAATGGCGGGTCTATGGGGAGAAATGGTTCTGCTCCTGCGCCGATGCGGATGTTATCCTGATGCTGGCGCGACCGGAAGGCGCACCGGCGGGAAATGCCGGGATTGGCCTGTTTGCGCTTCCCCGCCACCGGGAGGATGGCAGCCGCAACAGTTATCGCCTCGTACGCCTGAAAGATAAAATGGGCAGTAAGTCCATGGCTTCGGGTGAGATCATGTTTG
>DIYE01000138.1 GCA_002428885.1 Alphaproteobacteria bacterium UBA6062 | reverse complement strand
AAGTGGTTACCGAAGGCATCCTGACCCGCCTGTTGCAGGAAGATCCGGAGCTGTCGGATATCGGCGCGGTGATCTTTGACGAGTTCCACGAACGGAACTTACAAACCGACCTTGGCCTCGCCCTGACCCGACAATGCCAGGATATCTTAAGAGAAGACCTGAAGCTTGTTATCATGTCGGCGACACTGGATGCGGAGGCTGTCGCGGCTCTTCTAGGAGAGGCCCCGGTTGTGACAAGCGAAGGACAGCTTTATCCCGTTCAGACCCGGTTTCTGGAGCAACCATTAAAGGGGCGTCCTGAACCGGTTCTGGTTCGCGAGATTGAGGATCTGTTCAAACAGGAAAAAGAAGGGGACATCCTGGTTTTCCTGCCGGGGGCCGGAGAGATCTCCCGCGTCATACAGGCCTTGTCCGGATTTGCCAGACAGCAGCAGGCAGTAGTGCTGCCGCTCTATGGTAACCTATCGCAAAAGGATCAGGACAGAGCTTTACGGCCTGATCCGGACGGGCGACGCAAGATTGTCTGCGCGACCGATATTGCGGAGACAAGCCTGACCATTGAAGGGGTGCGGATTGTCGTGGATGGCGGCCTTGCCCGAAAACCCAGATTTGATCCGGGCAGCGGTATGAGCCGCCTTGAAACCCGGCGTATTTCAAGGGCCTCTGCGGATCAGCGGCGAGGGCGTGCCGGGCGCCTTGGACCCGGTATTTGCTTTCGCCTGTGGACAGCGGCGGAAGATCGGGGACTGGTTCCCCAGTCGGAGCCTGAAATTGCCATCGCTGATCTGTCGGCTCTCGCGTTGGAACTGGCCAAATGGGGGGTGACAGATCCTGAAGAACTAACCTGGATGACAGTACCGCCGTCCGGTTTGTTAGGACAGGCAAGAGACCTTCTAACCTCTCTTGGTGCTCTCGATCCGGCCGGGCATATTACGGATCTCGGGAAACAAATGATCCGCCTTCCCCTGCATCCGAGGTTGGCCCGTATGATCCTGAAAGCGGAAGAGTGGGGTGAAACGGCGCTCGCCTGTGACCTGGCTGCCCTGCTGTCGGAAAGGGACATCCTGAAAACCGATCGTGAAACCCCGAATGCCGATATGCGGGCCCGGCTTGAGCGCGTGAACCGTGCCCGAAAGACCGGCAAAGGAAGTCCGGAAGTGATGCGGGTCTTAAAAAATGCTGATGATCTGAGGCGGCGTTTCAGGGCCGGAAAAGAAGCCGTCTCGCTAACCGATGCTGGTGTCATCCTGGCTTATGCCTATCCGGACCGGATCGGGGAGCTGCGCAAAGACAGCAAGACCGTCTACCGCTTGTCCGGTGGCCGGGGTGCCAGCCTGCAAACGGGCGATGTCTTGCAGGGTAAATCTTTTATCGTTGTCGCCGATCTGGACGGAAAGGGACGGGACGCCCGGATTTATCTGGCCGCTGAGATAGATCGCGAGGATCTGAAGGATCGCTTTGCCGATATGGTTCGCTCTGAAAAACAGGTTTACTGGGACGAGGAGCGGGACCGTATCATCGTTGCTGAGGAAGAGAAGATCGGTGCCCTCGTCCTGAAAAGCGAACGGATAAAAAATCCACCATCCGATGAGGTGGCCATGGCGCTCCTTCAGGTGATCCGGGACCGGGATATGCGGGATCTGCCCTGGAGTAAAGGGGCGCGAGCTGTTCAGGACAGGATTGCGTTTGTGAAACATCATGAGGTCAATTCGGAAAACTGGCCGGATATTGATGACGCTTCTCTCCTGGAGACACTGGAGGAGTGGCTGCTGCCTTATCTTGCCGGTAAAAACCGGATGGCTGATCTTGCAGACTTGAAACTTGAGGAAATTTTGCTCTCGGGGCTGGATTGGGAGCAGCAGCAGAAACTGGATCAGTTTGCCCCCTCCCATATAAAAGTTCCAACCGGTTCCCGCATCCGTCTGGATTATGCAGACCCCGACATTCCGGTTCTGGCTGTCCGGTTGCAGGAACTCTTTGGACAGCAGGATATCGAAGCCGTTGCAGGCGGGATGGTTCCGGTAACGCTGCATTTGTTAAGTCCGGCTGGACGTCCGGCACAGATTACCAGGGACCTCGCCGGTTTCTGGCAAAACAGCTATGCGGATGTGAAAAAGGATCTGAAAGGACGCTATCCGAAGCACTACTGGCCGGATGATCCCTTCCAGGCTGAGCCGACCGCCCGCGCCAAGCCTCGAAAATAAGATATGCCCTAGGAAAGGGCGGCGGTCATCGCCAGCAGGAAAACCAGTTCAGAAATTTGCTGGAGGCTGCCAAGAACATCACCCGTCTGTCCGCCAATCTGCCGATAAGCAATCAGACCCATCAGTCCCGCACCTGCAAAGGCACTCAGCAATCCAATGGAGACGAGAAAGGGATCCAGCGTGATCAGCGGGATAGCAAGGGTAAAGAACAGAGCCCAGAGCGCTGTTGTGAGGGACGGCGTTCCGGCACCGGCGCCCAGGCCATCTTTGCGGGCCGCAGGCATCAGATACATGCCCCAGACCAGGATACCCCGGCTACAGGTGGCGGCTGCGAGAAGGGCTGCGAAACCATGGAACGGATTGTCAAAAGAGGCGATGGCGGCTGCTTTCATACCGATAACCAGGATCAGGATAACCACCGCATAGGTGCCGACCCGGCTGTCCCGCATGATCTCCAGTTTTCTCTCCCGGTTGCTGCCGCCGCCAAACCCGTCTGCCACGTCACCAATGGCATCCTCATGCAGGGCGCCGGTCAGCAGAACC
>DIYE01000123.1 GCA_002428885.1 Alphaproteobacteria bacterium UBA6062 | reverse complement strand
AATCATAATGGTCGGGGCATTTGTGTTCCCGCCGATCAGGGTCGGCATGATGGAAGCATCCGCAATGCGCAAGCCTTCCAGACCATGCACCTTCAGTTCCGGATCAACAACGGCCATGTCATCGGTTCCCATCTTGCAGCTACCGACCGGATGATAAACCGTATCCGCCTTGTTCCGCAGGGCTTCGATAATGGCCTCATCAGAGTCCAGATCAACCGGATAGAGCGCTTTTCCGCGGATGCCGTCAAAAGCCGGGGCATGCAGAATACGCTCCATTTCCTTGACGCCGGCGAGCAGGGTTTTGACATCATCCTCATGATCCAGGAATTTGGGATCAATTTTCGGTACATCTGTTGGGTTGGTTGAGTTGAGACCAACCGTTCCCCGGCTTTTGGGGCGAAGAACACAGCAATGGCAACTAAAGCCGTTGCCAAGATTGGTTTTTCGCGCATGATCATCCAGCATACCGATGACCATATGTAACTGGTAATCCGGGATCTCCAGGTTTGGTGATGATTTTAGGAAAGCCCCGGTTTCTGCGAACGTGGTGGTGATCATACCGGTACGCTGTCTGCGCCATTCCGAAATGGCTTTGATCAGCTTGATGGCGCCTTTGAAATTAATCCCCATGGTGTCTTCTGAATCTGACCGGTAGGCGCTCACATAGTCGATATGATCCTGCAGGTTTTGTCCGACGCCCGGTAATTCGTGAACCATATCAATTCCAAAGGGTTTGATATCATCCGGAGAACCAACGCCTGACAGCAGCAGGAGCTGGGGCGTTGCAAAGGCACCGCCGGACAGAATAATTTCGCGGTTAGCCCGGATTTCCCGTTTTTGCTCGCCCTGAACAAACTCAATACCCACGGCTTTCTTGCCTTCAAACAAAATGCGGGAAGCGGTGGCGTGGGTGATAACCTCAAGATTGGGGCGATCCAGGTGAGGTGTTAGATATCCTTTAGCGGCACTCCATCTTTCACCATTTTTCTGGGTGGTTTGATAATAGCCGACACCTTCCTGTTCCGGACCGTTAAAATCGTTGTTTATCGGGAATTGCAGTTCCCTGGCCGCATTCAGAAATGTCTCTCCGATTTTCATGGGAGAGCGCAGATCGGCGACATTCAGTGGGCCGCCGGTTCCGTGAAACTCATCGCCGCCCCGTTCATTGTTCTCCGCTCTTTTGAAATAGGGAAGAACCTCATCATAGGACCAGCCTGGATTACCGAGACCGGCCCAGTGATCATAATCCCACTTATGCCCGCGCACATAAAGCATGGCGTTAATGGAGCTTGAACCGCCCAGCGTCTTGCCGCGAGGCTGATATCCCTTACGGCCATTGAGGCCCGGTTGCGGAACGGTCTCAAAAGCCCAGTTATTGATTTTTCGTGGCAGCATGGCTGCCGTGCCGATCGGGGCATGGATCAGAATGCTTTTATCCGGCCCGCCGGCTTCCAGCAGGCAGACTTTGATGGACGGATCTTCGGAAAGGCGGCTGGCAACCACTGAACCACCGGATCCACCTCCGACGACAATATAATCGTACATATTTTCCTCCCTTTTTTAGCTCGACCTTTAAGGCGGTCTGTATTCTATGTTTGTATTCCCCTGAAATAGCGGGAAGGGGTTACTCCCATGACTTGTCGGAACATGGAGATAAAGGCGCTGACACTCTCATATCCCATGTCCAGGGCAACCTCTGTAACAGACTGACCTTCCGCCAGCCTCTCAATTGCGGCCATCAAACGTCGTTGCTGCCGCCATTTTCCAAATGTCATGCCGGTTTCCGACTTGAACAGACGGGACAGGTTCCTGGCACTGGTCCCGAATTCCCTGGCCAGTTCGTTCATTGTCCGGTTCTCTGCCGGATTGTCCAACAATAGGCTTGTCAATTTTTTAAGGCGGTTATCCGTCGGCATCGGCAGAAGAAGAGGAGCCTTTTCAGCAACCTTCATCTGATCAAGAATGACTGTCATCAATCGACCTTCAGGCGTATCAGGTTCATACTGGCGGGGAATATGCTCGGCAGCGGCGATCAATTCCCTCAGAAGCGGGGAAACGTTCAGCACACAGCAATCCTTCGGCATGTCCCGCATCCGCTCAGGATCAACATGAATAACGGCAAATCTTGCAGCCGACGCTACGCTGATACTGTGGGTTTTTTCTGCCGGTATCCAGACGGCATGACCGGGTGGCACAAGCCAGCGTCCTTGTTCGGTCGCAACAAGAACAACGCCGAGGGACGTATAGGCGACCTGTGACCAGACGTGATGATGAGGCTCAAATATCTGGCCTTTTTCCTCCGGATTGAATACACGGAGAGCAATAGGTCTTTTTTTGAAATCCTCCGGGGAGTAAGTCGACAGTGTCGGTTCCTGTTGCATAATATAACAGGCTAACTCCGAAATAAGAGTGCACCAAGAAAAAAATGACCAGCGGTCGGTTCAGGGATGATGTGTAAAGGAATAGGGTTGTGAGTGATGTAGCTAAAAAATCAGTGTTGGTGATTGGTGCCGGAATTGTCGGTGTCAGCACGGCCTACCTGCTGCAGCGGGAGGGGCTTAAAGTTACGCTGGTGGATCGCAAGGGGCCTTGTTCCGGGACATCTTATGGGAATGCAGGTGCCATTGTTGACAAAAATAGTGTGCCGGGTTCGATGCCCGGGCTTTGGAAATCCGTTCCCAAAATGCTGATGGATCCCACCGGTCCCCTGACGTTGAGATGGTCCTATCTGCCGAAGATCGCTCCCTGGCTGATCCGCTTTCTCATGGAAAGCAGGCAGGAGAGGGTCGATCACAACGCCAGATCCTTTCGGGCGGTTTCCGACCGGGCCATCACGCATTGGGAAGATCTGGTTGAGCAGGCGTCTCTGCAGCATCTGATCCGTCATGTCGGCTGGCTCAAAGTTTATGAAAGTGACGAGAGTTTTGCAGGCACGGCCCAGGCGCGCGCGTTGATGGACCGGTTTGAAACCGAGTATGAGATCCTGGATACGGATGAGCTGAGAGATCTGGAGCCCAATCTCAGTCGCCATTTCAAGTGCGGGCTTTTCCAGCGACGCGCCCGGTTTCTGATCAACCCTGAAAAGATGGTGCACGGCATCGCAGAAGCGTTCAAAAAGGAAGGCGGCGACATTGTGATATCGGATATTCAGTCGCTGAATATTGCTGGCGAGAAAGTGACGGCAACAGGAACCTCCGGAACCCTGTCGGCGGATAAGCTGGTTCTTTCAACGGGGGCTTGGTCGAAAAATTTGGCGGGTCATTTCGGCGCGGAAATCCCGCTGGATACGGAGCGGGGATATCATATGATGTTCGATCTTCCAGAAGAGAAATCCCTGAACAGGCCTGTCGTCAACGCGACGAAATCTTTTGTTCTTTCTCCCATGGAGATGGGGATCCGGATGACAAGCCAGGTCGAATTTGCGGGTCTTCACAAGGGGCCGGACTTCCGCCGTATTCGTAAACTGGTTCCATTGGCCCGGAAGATGCTGCCGTCCCTTGATTCCCGTGAAAAAGATGTCTGGCTTGGATATCGCCCGTCATTACCGGATACACTGCCGGTGATTGGCCCGTCACCGAGAAGCGACAAGGTGATTTTTGCTTTCGGGCATGCCCATGACGGTATGGGTATGGGGCCGACAACAGCTAACATTGTCCGCGACCTGGTGTTGGAAAGAGATCCGTTTCTACCACTCTGGCCTTATCGGGCAACTCGTTTTGGATAGAATTTTAAATTGGTACCTTTAAAAAAATCCAAGCGGTTCTTTTTATAGGGCCATTAGTGTCGCACTCTGTTTCGGTATTTTGCGAGATGGAGTATGTGATGTCGTCCGAGCTAGCGAGCGTCTGCCCCTTAGACTGTCCTGATACCTGCAGCCTTTCCATTACTGTGGAAGAAGGTACTGTTCAGAAGGTAAGAGGATCAAAAACTAATCCTCTAACCAATGGGGTCGTTTGTAACAAGGTAGCCCGTTATTACCCGGAATTCGTTCACGGGGAAAACCGGCTGACCCGTCCCTTGCGCCGTACCGGTCCCAAAGGAAGCGGTGAATTTGAGCCCGTCTCCTGGGAGGAAGCGCTGGACCTGGTCTATGAGGGGTTTTCGCCTATCATCGAGAAATATGGACCGCAGGCGATTATACCGCTGAACTATGCCGGACCGCATGGCATGCTGGCCGGCGGATCTATGGATCTTCGGTTTTTCCATAGGTTGGGGGCGAGCCTGCTTAATCGCCGTCCCATGTGCGGTGGTGTGAAATCGGAAGCCTATCTCGGTACCTTCGGAGCCATGCCCGCTATGCAGCCGGAGCAGGCTGTCCATGCCAAACTGATTGTGGTGTGGGGAAATAATGTCACCTATTCCAACCTGCATCTTTCGCCGCTGATCAAGAAAGCAAAAACAAACGGCGGAAAGTTGGTTGTGATCGACCCCAAGCGGATCAAGATTGTCGAGCAGGCGGATATGTATCTGCCCGTTAAGCCGGGTATGGATATCATCCTGGCGTTTGCGATTGCCGGTGAGCTTGAAAGACTTGGTGCTTTTGACCCTGATTTTATCCGGGACCATGTTCAGGGTGCAGATGAATTTCTGGAAGAAGCGAGAAAACTTTCCCTGGAAGAAGCCAGTGATCTATGCGGTGTTTCCGTGGTTGATATTCGCGCTTTCGCCCGGCTTTATCAGGAGAGCAATCCTGCCGTTATTTCTGTCGGAAACGGGATTGAGCGGAATCAGAATGGTGGGAACGGTATCCGGGCTATTTATGCCCTGCCGACGCTCTGCAACAAATATGGTGTTCGCGGCGGTGGCCTGATTGGCGGCGCCGGGCATATCTTCCCGAAAACACCTCAAAAACTGACCAGGCCGGACCTCATCCCTGAAGGAACCCGTACCTTAAATATTCTGGATATCGGTCGGCATCTGGCCGATGACGATCTGGATCTGCCACTGAAAGGGGTCTTTATCTACAACCATAATGCCGTCATTGTCGCGCCGGATCAGAACCGCATGCGAAAAGGGCTGGAGCGGGAAGATAGCTTCGTCGTGGGCTGCGACATCGCCATGACGGACAGCATGATGTATGCGGATGTTATTCTGCCGGCTGCCACGCACTTTGAGCATGATGATTTGTTCTGCGCGTACGGACAACCTTATGTTCAGCGCTCCGAAGCAGTGATACCGCCGGTCGGGGAGGCTTTGCCCAATACCGAAATCTTCAGAAGGCTGGCCGCCCGTTTCGGATTTAATGAAAGCCTGTTCCAGGCGTCCGATAAAGAACTGATGGATGAAGCGCTGGATCCGGAAGATCCCAGGCTGAACGGCTACAGGCCGAGCCAGATCCCGGTATCAACGGCTCTGTCCATGGAAGCGGACAGGGGAGAGGTGATTGTCTTCGATAATACGTTCCCGAAAACACCATCAGGAAAAGTTGAGCTCAAGTCCACCTATCTCGATGAAACTTACGGGCAGCCTTTGCCTGTCTATAATCCGCTGGATTCTGACTACCCACTGTCACTTGTAACACCGTCTTCAAATCGCCTGTCCAATTCCACATTTGGCGGTGTATCGGCCAACCGGGAGACACCGGCCCTGGAAATGCATCCCGAAGATGCCGAAAAGAGAAATCTTCAGGATGGAAAAGAGGTCCGGGTCTTTAATGAGCTTGGAGAGGTTTTTCTGCCGCTTAAAATAACTAAGGCAGTTCGGCCGGGTGTCCTTTATTCACCGAAGGGCGCCTGGTTTGTGACGACGCGCAACAAGCAGACAGTTTCTGCCCTGGCGCCTGTTTCCAAGGCGGATCTTTCTGAAGGCGCCTGTTACAATGACTGCCGGGTAGAGGTAGAATAGGCGTAAACGGACCAAGACATGCCAAGTGAAAAGAAACCGGTGGCTCGAGGGCGGTGCCTTTGCGGCGGTGTGAGTTTTGAGGTCACTTCTGAAATACCGGATGTGACTTACTGTCACTGTAAACAGTGCCGGATCTGGCATGGCAATGCGGTCGGCTATACAGGCTGTCGCACGGAAGACCTGACATTTACATCCGATACAACCCTGAAATGGTTTTCTTCTTCCGAGAAGGCCATTCGGGGCTTCTGCACCGAATGCGGGAGCAGTCTTTTCTGGAAGGAAAAGGAAACACCCTTTATTTCTTTCACGGCAGGTTGCCTGGATGAACCAACCGGCCTCACATCAAAAAGCCATATCTTTGTGGCGTCAGCCGGTGATTATTACGAGATTGACGACACGCTTCAGAAATTTGACGGGGATCATACAGAACTTGTCTGAGGCGTTTTTCCATTGATCGGTATCTGTCGGATGTAGACAAAGGCTTATCTTTTTCCGTGGGCTTGCTACAATGAAGACCGAACAAGAACAAATTCAATAAATCGGACAAATGACGGACAAAGACGTAAAGACAGTGCGAGGACGCTGTTTATGTGGTGGTGTTGCCTTTGAGGCGACAGACCGGATCAGAAATGTGGTTTACTGCCACTGCAAACAGTGCCGGTCCTGGCACGGCAATTACATCGGATATTCAGGATGCGCTGAAAAGAACCTGCGTTTTACATCCGACAGGACCTTAAAATGGTACGCCTCGTCTGAAGATGCCAAGCGTGGTTTCTGCACCGACTGCGGCAGTAGCCTTTTCTGGAAAGCCAATCAGTCAGACGGTATTTGTTTCACTGCGGGATGTCTGGAGGAGCCGACTGGTATTACCTCGGAGAGCCATATCTATGTGGGCTCAGCCGGTGATTCTTACGAACTGACAGATGGCTTGCCGAAATATGAAGAAAGTGACTGACCCCCAGGCCTTTCTATGCGGGCTGTTTGACACTGCCGTAGAGGCCGCTTCGCCCGCCGGCAAAATTTCGCTGGATCAGATTGATGTTCCGGAGGGACGGACGGTTATCATTGCGGCAGGAAAGGCTGCGGCATCCATGGCGCAGGAAGTGGAGTGTAACTGGACCGGAGATCTGGAAGGGATTGCGCTTACCCGATACGAACATGGACTTGATCTTCAGAAAATCCGGGTCATTGAAGCCGGGCATCCTGTCCCGGATGAAGACGGGGAAAAAGCTGCTGCCGAAATCCTGGAGTTGGTCCGCTCACTAACAGAAAAAGATCTGCTGATCTTCCTGGTGTCCGGCGGCGGATCGGCTCTGCTTTCCCTGCCGGCAGAGGGTCTGACCCTCGATGACAAGAAAGCCATGAACAAGGCGCTTCTCAAATCCGGCGCGTCGATCTCCGAAATCAATACGGTTCGCAAAAAACTGTCAGCGATAAAGGGCGGACGGCTGGCGGTTGAAGCTTGGCCCGCAAAAACGGTTACATACATGATTTCAGATGTACCGGGGGATGATCCGTCCGTTATTGCCTCCGGTCCAACGGTGCCCGATGAAACCACCTGTGCTGAGGATCTCGCTATTCTCGAGCGGTACGCGATCGATATTCCGTCCACTGTGAGAGAGCATTTGCAGTCCGTTAAAGCAGAACCTCCAACAGGCGCCCATCCGGCTTTTGTGGCAGGATGGCAGAGCATGATCGCGACACCGCAGGACGCTTTGCAGGCCGCCGCCGGGAAGGCAAGGGACGCCGGTATTGAACCGTTGATCCTGGGAGATAGTATCGAAGGCGAGTCAAAAGATGTTGCGGCTGTTATGGCGGG
>DIYE01000381.1:779-10981 GCA_002428885.1 Alphaproteobacteria bacterium UBA6062 | reverse complement strand
CCGGCTGCCGATAACCCAGCCGCCGCCATGGTAGAAGACAAGGACGGGGAGAGTATCCGGTCCGTCGACCGGTTTGTAGATCCTGAGCGGAATATTGCCGTGTGGCCCGTCTATCTCAAGATCTTCAGTGCTGCCGATCGGAACGTCTTTGAAGCAGAGCTTCTGGGCCCGTTCTTCATAAGCGGCCTTGGCTTCAGTCGCACTTAAATCTTCCAGCAGAGGGGCTTTTACCTGTTCTGCAATATCGAGTACCCATTTGGCTTGCGGATCCAAACTCATGTGCTTTTCGCCTCTTTTAATTTTTGTTCTACAAACATAAGCCTGTCCTGGCCCCAGAAAATTTCATCGCCAATGACATAGCTTGGTGCACCGAAGATGCCTTTTTTTACGGCGTCTGCCGTATTCTGTTCATACTGGCTGGTAATATCCGGATGCTGGCTTTCTTCGAACAGCCTGCGTCCATCCAGTCCCTGCTCGTTGGCAATCCGGATGATTGTCTGATCCTCCGTAATATCTTCTTCATTCGCCCAGACAGCCTTCATATAGGCGCCGGCAAGTGGAAGAGGGGTGCTTCCTTCATTCTGAAGAAGAAGGCAGATCAGGGCCGGTTTGGTGTGGGGAACCGGAAAGAATTTTGGATCAAGGTTGAGCGGCATATTCAACTCTTTGCGCCAGCGCTTCAGTTCCTGGTACCTGTATTGCTGCCTTTGCGGAGATCGCTTGGGTAGGGGTAATCCACCGGTTTTGTCAAAGACGGTATTAAAGTCCACCGGGATAAAATTAACGGTTGCGCCTGCTTGCTCAGCATAGGCACAAAGCCGATCATGCCCCAAATAAGTCCAGGGGGAGGAAAGACCGGCATAATAATCAATGGTGAGGGACATGGGCCACCTTCTTGTTGTTTGACGACCGGTGTGGTCAGGATTACGCGCACCCGTGGATATTCTGGCAATGCGGCGCGGATTTGTCTAGAGTCAAGAGGTTAGATTATCGTCCCGGTGTTGCTGGGCCAGCAACATGGCTTGTGTCCGGTTTTTAACACCCAGTGCCTTAAAGATGGCTGTCACATGCACTTTGACGGTGCCTTCCGATAACCTCAGATAGTGAGCAATTTCCTTGTTGCTTTTTCCGTCGGCAAGCAGATAAAGGACTTCTTCCTGGCGTCTTGTCAGAGTCCCCGGAAACAGGCTTCCGCCAGACAAGCTCGATGAGGTGCGCCGTGTCGAGACGGGAAGAGGAATATGGTTTCCGCCCAGCAGGAGCGAGCGTAAAGCACTGATATAAGAGGGTTTGGATGCCGATTTTGCAATGATGCCGTTCAGGTTGTAACGGCGAAGCTCATCAATGATCCTTGGTGTAGAGGTTTCTATAATCGCCAGAATGGGCGTATCCGGATAGTCTTCCCGGAGCGTGGATAGGGTTCCGTGATTATCATTGTTCAGGATATTCATGCCGATAATGACCAGGTCATACCGTGCCTGGCCCAGCAGGGTTGTCAATCCAGAAAGACTGGACGTTTCCTGAATGTCCATTTCAGCACTGTTCAGTTCATTTAAGAGAGTTACCAGTCCCTGCCTGAAAAGATCATGTCTGTCGGCAACAAGCACAAACATCAATATGTACCTTCGCAGCCCGGCATCAGAACAGGGTGACCTTTCAAATGAACATTGAGTAGAAACACAGGAAACTAACTCCAAGAATCAGGGAAGTATAGAAGAAAATAATGGGTGTAATAATCGCAATGGTGTTGAAACTGAGTGTTTTGTTTCTGATGTGTATTTTTCCGATTAAATGCTCCATATAGCTGTGCTTTTTCTCCTTTAGTGAAAGGTGTCGGTCTTCATTGGTAAAAGTTTTTCCATCAGAGAATCAAGCTCTAAATCCTCTTCATAGTTGTATATGCGGGCGATGCTGTTGATGATTTTCTGTTGCCGCCCTGCGGGATTGATGCGGGGATTCAGGGATGCCATTTTCGTTAATTCCTGCAATGCGGCCTTAAAGGCGGGATACAGGTAGGCAGGTAAGTCTGCCCGCTCGTAAAGACGTTTCAGACCAAGATTACCGCGATCGGAAACCAGAACGGTTACGCGTTTTATGGAGATGCCTGATATCTGGGCCAGTCCGGCAGAGAAAAAGGTAAAGTCGCCCTGGATCAGGATCCGCAGCAGCAAAGTGGCGGTTAGTCTTCCGTCGGCTTCCAGTTGTCGGGTAATTTTTTGTTTTTCAACGAGACTGGCCCGCTTGCCGACTTTTTGTGCCAGCGTTTCCTCGCGAGCATTTTCCAGTATCCGTTCAGAAATGGATTCAGGGATATCGTAGTGATCAAACAATCTGCTGCGAAGTTCTTCAGACAGGATAAGACACAACCGACTAACGGTTTTATCCTGCAGGTCAGGGCGTCGGATCATCAGTTCGTGGATGCCGGTATCGGAGGGGTAGCGGATAATGATGTGGTTAAAACCGTCATCGCTGATGTCAGCAGTTTTATTTTTCAGGCAGGTATGGATTGCTTCATAACACCCCTTTTCTGCAATACGAGACGTTACTTTTCTGCTGATGCCTTCTCTTTTTGCGATTGCTATCTGTCTTGTTTCTCCGGCGGTTTTCAGGATTTCCAGCAGATCGCTTTCGTCAAGGGCACCTGAATATTTGAGGATGGGCACAGATATCCGGTCAATATCCATAGCAAGCGGCAGGGCAAGCTTCTTGGGCAGGTTTGGATAACTTTTGACTTGTTCAGCCACAGCATGACGGACATCCTCCTCTACATCGCGGATCAGGTAAGCCAGTAAAAGTTCCGCTAAGGCAAAGTCATCTCCATGAACAGACTCAGAAATATAGTCATGCGCGATGGTTTGGGCTGTCGTTATTCTGGATGAAACAGCCATTGTACTGAATAGATTTTCGATCCGGTCCTGTATTTCCGGGTCTCGATAGTGCATAACGCTTCCGGCCTTCAGGTGAACAGCGCAGGGTTGCCGTTATATTTAAATTATTAAAGTGTAATAAATAAAATATTAACGCGGAATTGCGTCGTTTCCGAGACCTTTGTGTTGGGTATAAGATCTGTGCTCTAGATGTAGCCCTTAAGGTCACGGAACTGGCGGACCGCGAATGAGTCGGTCATGCCTGAAACAAAATCAGTTATTTCCAGCAACCAGTCATATCGGGGGCGGGATTTGGTCCGTTCCGGGAACAGGTTGAGAATGACCTGGGAGCGCGGCGAAGGTTTGGTTCCGTTTTCATCCTGTGCTTCCCATTCAAGATTGGCCTGAAACAGGGCATCCAGGATGGAAGTCAGGATTTCAGAACCCCTCAGTTCGGCCTGGATCCTTTCCCGGTGATTGAAAATCTGTTTACGGCACAGATCTTCTATCTCGGCAAGGATGGTTGCGCTGGTGGAGTGGTTAAGAAGGTCACCTTTATATTGTCCTTCCAGAATAGCCTTTTCATGGTCTGCGAAGATATCGGAAACTTCGCCGATCAGGTGACCGATACATTTCGCCCGTAAATATGAGATTTTTTCTGATCGTTCGGTAAATTCGGAATAGCGGTGCGGGGCTTTTCCAAGAATGCGCAGCATCAGGTCTTCGGTTTCCGAAAATTCCAGGCGTCCAAGTTTGAAGCCATCCTCGATATCGACAACCGAGTAACAGATATCATCCGCCGCCTCGACAAGATAGGTCAAGGGATGGCGGCACCAGTAACTCTCATGACCGCGCTGGATCAGACCAAGCTCGAAAGCGACATCTTTAAAGGTTTCCAGCTCCGATTGCATGATGCCGAACTTTTTGCCGGCGAAATCATCTTCAACGAGGTTGGAAACCGTTGAAATCCTGGGGTATTTCATGAACGTTCCCAGTGTCGCATAGGTTAGCCTCAAACCTCCGCTATAGCGCCAGTTTTGCAGCTTTGTGAGGATGCGGAAACCTTGTGCATTGCCTTCAAAATCCAGAAAATCCCTTTTTTCGGCTTCACTGATTATGTCAAGATGCCCATCCGCTTGTGGGCCGGTGGCGAACCAGTGACGAATGGTATCTTCCCCAAAATGCCCGAAGGGAGGGTTGCCGATATCATGGGCAAGGCAGGCGGCAGAGACGATATGTCCGAATTCTGCCGGTGAATAGTCAGACCCCTTCAGGTGTCGGTCCAGGATAATCTGACCCGCATTTGCACCGAGTGAGCGGCCGACGGAAGCGACTTCCATGGAATGGGTGAGGCGGGTGCGGACATAATCGCTTTCAATCAGCGAATGGACCTGTGTTTTATCCTGCAACCTGCGAAAGGCTGAGGAAAACACGATCCGGTCCTGGTCTTTATGAAAGGGACTGCGAGAGGCCGAAATCGGTTCATCGATTTCCTGACTGAAGCGTTTGGTTGACAGCAGTTTGTTCCAGTCCATCATGGCCGCGCATCTTTCTTCTTCCGAAAAGGAGTACGGATTTTATGTAATCCTTAATACGTCTTTATACAAATACAGCCTCGGCCTTAACAGGACATTAGCAGATTTACACAAAAAGAGGGCAGTGGTCCGGAACGGAGTTGCATTCCCTGATTGAAAGAGATTCAGTTCCCCCATCCGGGATAGGTGATCACCAGGTCGGCAACCAGTTCTCTATTGTCTCGATCCATGGAATGAATCATCTTTGCGATACTGCCGATCCCTTCAGCAAACAGGCGATCTGCGTGCCGTCCGTCCCACAGGGAAACCAACAGGATCAGCATACGCCGCTGCGCATGTGAGAGCTTCAGGCCACCGTCGGAAGCCATGTCATTTTCAATAGAAGAGAGGTCCGGTTTTAAATCGTAATGGCTGTTTAGTGCTTCCAGTTGAGGACCGGATGGTAAAAAATACCGATTAAGTTGATTATAATTAATTGCTTCTTTAACAATTTTGGTGAATTCTTCCTCAAGCAAAGGACGCTCCCTTCTTTGCAATCAGTATTATGTGGGGGAGACCGTAGGGAAAGAACAAGCGTAAAGCAATGAGTGAAAAGCGCGCATTAATCATAGACGATGAGAAAATGTTTGCCGATTTCGTTCGGCAGGTTGCCGAGGGGATGGATTATGAAGTCCGTGTCACGGATCAGGCAGATGTTTTTAAAGAAGCGTTCCTGACGTTTGATCCCACGGTTATTATCCTTGATATGGTTATGCCGGGTGTTGAGGGTATTGAATTGGTCAACTGGCTGGCAGAGCAGGGATGCAGTGCCAAAATCATGGTGGTGACCGGTTATAATCCACACTATGTGGATTTTGCAAAGACCATCGGTAGTGCTCGTGGCCTGGTTTCCGTTCAAAGCTATACCAAACCTATCAGCCTGGCGGATCTTCGCGAAGCTTTATCATAGTTTCCGGTCACCCGGTCTTTGTTCCGGGGCTTGAAACTTCCTCCTGTTTATGCCAAAAATAGTCTTAATATTGCATCCGGATAGCGGATGGAATGTTCTCAGGGCAGGGTGAAAGTCCCTACCGGCGGTAAAGACAGATGTCTAAGCCCGCGAGCGCCCGTTTTTAACGGGGTCAGCAGATCTGGTGTGAATCCAGAGCCGACGGTGATAGTCCGGATGGAAGAGAACAAAGAACAGGCCGAATGTGGGCACGTGTGTCCGCGTGTCGACCTGATGTTTCTTGCCTTGAGTTTTTGATGTTAACAACACAAGGCAGATAAAATGATTCACCAAAAAAACAATACGTCTGGTGTCCTGTCTCAGGTCAAAAGCTCATCCTTGAAAATTGCGATTATCCAGGCCAACTGGCATATCGATATCGTTTCACAGGCGAGCCGCTCCTTTACCGAGGACCTGGTACAAGCAGGACTGATTGAAGACAACATCGTGACCTATGATGTTCCCGGCAGTCTGGAGATACCGTTGATGGCCCAGAAACTGGCCGGAACCGGAGAGTATGACCTGATCATGGCGACCGGGTTGATCGTGGATGGTGGTATCTACCGGCATGACTTCGTTGCTGGAACGGTACTGGAGGCCATGATGCGGGTACAGCTTGATACCGGCATTCCGGTTTTGTCCGTCGTTCTGACACCTCATAACTTCCAGGAAGTACCTGCTCATATGGATTTCTTCCGGGATCACTTTGTGATCAAGGGTCAGGAAGCTGCCGCAGCGGCGCTGCAAACACTGGGCAATATGGCCCAGTTTTCAGAGAACCAACGACTGGCATCATGACTTTTATCGGGATGTGGAGCGAAGCTCCGCATCCTGTTTAAAGAATGCGGGAAGTTTGGCCTTGCCAATACCGGTCCCGAAGGAGCCTTTTATAAAGTTTTCCCGTCGGATGACGCGGCAGTTCCTTCTCAAAATCAACGGATTTCGGGCATTTGACATGGCTGATCTCTGACCGGCAGAAAGCGATTAACTCCGCCTCCAGATCCGGCCCCGCCTCAAGAGGATTAACGGCCTGTATAACGGCTTTAACCTCTTCGCCGAACTCTTCATTTGGAACACCAAATACTGCCGCATCATAGACTTTGGGATGGGTCAGGAGCAGATCTTCGATTTCCTGAGGGTAGATATTCACGCCCCCTGAAATAATCATATAGCTTTTGCGATCCGTGAGATAAAGATAACCCTCTTCATCCAAACGGCCTACATCTCCAAGCGTGCTCCAGCCTTTGTCATTATAATTTTCGGCTGTTCGTTCCGGGTCATTGTGGTAGCTGAAATCCTTGCCGTCCGAAAAATAGATCGTGCCGGTTTCGCCGGCCGGAAGTTCTGTCCCGTCATCTCCAACCACGTGAAGGGTGCCGATTACGGCGCGGCCCACACTTCCCGGATGGGTCAGCCACTCTTCGGGGCTGATCGTGCAGTAACCGTTTCCTTCCGTGCCGCCATAATATTCGTGAAGGATCGGACCCCACCAGTCCATCATGGCATATTTCACTTTTTCCGGACAGGGGGCGGCTGCGTGGATGGCGACTTTCAGACTGCTGACATCGTACTTTTCACGGAGACTCTCTTCCAGTTTTAGCATCCGGACAAACATGGTCGGAACCATCTGACTGTGAGTCACTTTGTAGCGTTCCACCAGCTTCAGATAGGTTTCCGCATCGAAATTCTCCATAATGATGCAGGTGGCACCAAAGCGTTGCACCCGCATATTGTAGCGTAAAGGAGCCGCGTGATACAGAGGCGCAGGAGAGAGATAGACTGTTTCCTGTTCAAATCCGTAAAGATGCTTCAGCACAGTGTAGAGACTATCTTCCGAGCCGATCGGCTCACCGATGTCAGGTGGTTTAATGCCTTTTGGTTTTCCGGTTGTTCCCGACGAATAGAGCATATCAGCTCCTTCACATTCATCAGGGAGCGGTGTTGCCGGATAGTCAGCCATCGCTGCTTCAAAGGATGTAAAACCATCAACGACGTCATCCAGCATCAGGCTCGTCTGGACATTCGGGATTTTCCCGGTCAATCCGGAAGCAAGGTCGGATTTGACAGCAGATGTTATGAAAATCCGGGCACCGCAATCATTGATGATATAGGCAGCCTCTTCCGCTGACAGCCTGGATGAAATAGCGGTATAGTAAAGGCCCGCCCGCTGCGCTCCCCAGCAGATTTCCAGGAACCGTGTGTGGTTTTCCATCAGGAAAGCGATATGCTCACCCACTCCAAGGCCCTGATCTCTGAAATAACGGGCTATGCGGTTGGATCGCTCATCCAGTTCCCGATAGGTGATAATCTCCCCCGTGCCGGCCATGATAATGGCCGGTTTGTCGGGGTTGGTTCTGGCAAATTCCCGGATATGCATGGCCGTATCCTAGTAGGATTTGGGCAGGCCAAGCGCTTTTTCAGCGATATAACAGAGAATAAGCTGCGGGCTGACCGGGGCGATGCGGCAGATCATGACTTCCCGCATCAGGCGTTCCACCGTGAATTCCTTGGCATAGCCGACACCGCCGTGAGTCATGACGGCCTGGGTGCAGGCTTTGAATCCGGCTTCACCGCCCAGATATTTGGCGGCATTGGCGAAAGTCCCGGCATCTTCTCCATTGTCATAGAGGAAGGCGGCTTTCATAGCCATCAGCAGGGCGGCTTCCAGTTCCATCCAGTTTTCGGCCAGTGGATGCTGAATACCCTGGTTCTGACCGATCGGTCGACCAAAGACTTCCCGCTCCGCAGCGTATTTCGCGGCTCGAGCGAGAGCGTTCATGCCAAGGCCGACCCCTTCGACGCCGACGAGAACCCGCTCCGGGTTGAGGCTGTGAAGCAGATAGTAGAAACCTTTGCCTTCTTCGCCAATCAGATCTTCTTCCGGGATAGGCAGGTCATTGATGAAAACCTCATTGGAATCCACGGATTTGCGGCCCATTTTGTCGATGACCCGGACATCGCAATACTCCCGGTTCAGATCCGTGAAAAACAGAGACAGGCCATCTGTCGCCTTTTTGCAGTCTTCTTTTGGTGTCGTCCGGGCCAGCAGCATGATTTTATCTGCTTCCTGGCCGGTGGTGGTCCACATTTTCTGACCATTGGCGATGTATTTCGAGCCGTCTTTCACTGCCCGTGTCTGCAGGCTGGTGGTATTGAGACCGGCATTCGGTTCGGTTACACCAAAGCAGGATTTGATCTCACCCTTGATCAAGGCGGGCAGAAAACGTTCTTTTTGTTCCTTGTTGCCGAAAACCACAATGGGATGTGGCCCGAAGATATTGATATGAATGGCGGAAGCCGCGGACATACCGCCGGGTGATTTGGCGACTTCATGCATCATGAGGGCAGCTTCGGTGACACCGAGACCGGCACCGCCATATTCTTCCGGCATGGTGATACCAAGCCAGCCGGCATCGGCCATGGCCCGGTGGAAATCATCAGGGAATGCACCGGTCTGGTCCCGGTCACGCCAGTATTCATCATCAAAGCGGTTGCACAAGCCGGCTACATTTTCGCGGATGGCTTCCTGCTCATCTGTCAGAGCAAAATCCATAGGGGCTCTCCCTTATTATTATTGTTATTTTTGATCGCTCCAGAGTGCCCGACTTCCCGGCATTTGGCAAGTCTGGCGGGCACAAAAAAACGCCCGGCGGAACCGGGCGTTTCATATGGTAGTTGCCGTTCTTCGGCTAGTTCAGCATTTGCTGGGGCAGCCAGAGGATCAGGGACGGGAAGGCGATGAACAGCGCCACTGTCAGGACATCCGCGACAAAGAACGGACCAATACCCCGGAAAACATCGGCAAGTGGTATGTCGGGCCTTACCCCGTTCACCACATAGCAGTTTAGCCCAATCGGTGGTGTAATCAGGCAGATTTCCACCATCTTCACGACAATGATACCAAACCAGATGGGGTCATAGCCAAGACCGATAACTGCAGGATAAACAACCGGCAGGGTCAGGAGCAGCATGCCGATGGCATCCATGAACATGCCCAGCACCGCGTATGCCAGAAGAATACAGATCAGAATTAGCATCGGAGACATCTCAAGCGAGGTAATCCAGTCCGAGAACGCACTTGGCAGTTCGGCAAAACCAAGAAAACGAACGTAAACCAATACGCCCCAGATGATCGTGAAAATCATGACGCTCAGCTTGGCGGTTTCCAAAAGCGCGTCCTTGAGTTCGGACCAGCGCATGCCACGATACAGCGCCATCAGGAACACGACAAATGCCCCTATTGCGCCGCCTTCGGTTGGCGTACCCCAGGCATCGCCGCCGAACGGGTTGTAGACAAAGAAAATGATGGTGACGACGACAACCACGATGGGCAATGCGGGCGGCAACGAGAGGAAACGTTCTTTCCACGTAAATCCGGTCACTGCGGGACCAAATCCTTTGATCACGACGGCCATGCCAATGATCAGCATGCCATAAATCACAGCCGAGAACATGCCCGGGATGAATCCGGCCAACAGCAGTTTGCCCACGTCCTGTTCAACGATAATCGCGTAAATGACCAGAATGGCCGAAGGCGGGATGAGCGAGGCAAGTGTACCGCCTGCAGCGACGACACCTGCAGCGAAACGCTTGTCGTAGCCGATCTTCAGCATCTCGGGGATGGCGATACGGGCGAACACAGCGGAAGTGGCGACCGAGGCCCCGGATACCGCAGCAAACCCAGCGGTTGCAAAAACTGTCGAGACAGCCAGACCGCCGGGGACCCATGCCAGCCAACGCTTCGCGGCTTCGAACAAGGCTTTGGTCAGGCCTGCGTAGTAGGCGAGGTAGCCAATCAGAATGAAAGTCGGG
>DIYE01000381.1:0-693 GCA_002428885.1 Alphaproteobacteria bacterium UBA6062 | reverse complement strand
TCAACGCCTGGCTTGAAATCTTGGAGTGCGGCACCTGTCCCGCTGTTTTGACCGCCACAGTCACAGCCTTACCGAACCGCGCTGGGTCATACCCAAACTTGGCCCAGAAGATCCAGATCAGACCGACCATGCCAGCTGTCGCGGCGGCGAAGGCCACGCGCATCCCCAGCACCACAAGAACAAGCATACCGCCCGATACGATCAGACCAATATCAATAGGTTCCATCAGATTTAACCTCAGTTGTCATGGCCCGAGACGTGCTCGGCTTCCATTGCAGCTTGGGTCGCTGCATCGGCAATTAGCGGGACGGCAATCGGTGCCTGATCGGGGTGACGGATTGCACGACCGTAGGCCCAAAGCTGTAGAGCAAGCCTTAGGCAAAGCACGCTAAAGGCGACGGGTGCCAACAGCTTGGCCGGCCACAGGGGGATACCGATGTCGATGGAGCTGTCGCGGCTCCAGAGTGGAGCACCAAAGTCAAAGCTGCGTGCGAAATGCGCCCAGCTTCCCCAGATCAGCAGGACGAGCAGCACCAGAATGACAGCGGTCGTGATGAACTCAACGATATAGAGCGTCCGGCCTCTGAGCGCTCCAACAACCATGTCCATTCGGATATGACCGCCATCACGCTGCGCATAGGAAATCCCCATGAAAGCGATTAATGGCATGGCCTGCTCGATCCAGTCCACGTA
>DIYE01000107.1:5197-8525 GCA_002428885.1 Alphaproteobacteria bacterium UBA6062 | reverse complement strand
AAGACACCCGGGATCAGGCGGTCCAGCGGTGCTTCGGCGAAGAAATACCAGCCGAGAAAAAAGGAAAATGGGATCCCGAAATATTCAAAGGGGGAAAGACTGCTGGGTTCCGCCAGTCGATACGCGGAAATCATGCAGAAGGATGCAAGGCCCCCCGCCAATCCCATGACACCGATCCAAAGCCAGTGTTCGAACTCAACAATCGGGACAAAACCGGTCGTCAACAGAACCAGGGCAAAGGTGCCGATCAGAGAGGCTACGTTTGCATAGAGATTGATCAAGGCTGTCGGAATCGTTTTATCAAAGAGCTGGGACGTGACCGATGTGCTGGCAAAGCCCAGTGCCGCACAAAGGGGCAGCAGGGCATACCAGGTGAAGCTGTCAGCGGCGGGCCTTATCACCAGCAGCACGCCGGTAAATCCGATCAGAACGGCGAGCCAGCGCCAGACCCGGACCCGATGACCCAAAATGGGAATTGAGAGCAGAGTAACGAAGAAGGGGCCTGCAAAAACGATGGCGACCGCCGTTGCAAATTCCAGATGAAAGACAGCCAGATAGAAACAGATCTGGGCAAAAACACCAAGGGTGCCACGCAAGAAGGCCAGTTTCCATTGCCGGATCACCACCGGTCGGCCGGTCCCGATCCAGTCCTTTGATAAAAACAGGATAACAGCCGTCGGCACCATACCGATCAGGTTCCGCAACATGGCCAGTTGCGGGGCCGGATAGTCTTCGCTGAGATGCTTAACGATTGCACTCATCACATCATACAGCATAATCGCTGCAAGAATGGTTGCGGCGGCGGCGATAAAGGAAACCGGCTTCTGAGTCTGATTCACAATCGGTTTCCTCTGATAAGACGATGGTAGAGTATCAAAACACCTGGCTGGATTTGGCGAAGTCCATATACATATCGCGCAGTTTGGCAGCAACGGGGCCGGGTTGGAGTTCGCGCTCCTCGATGCGGGTGACGGGCATGACTTTGCCGAAATTACCGCTGTTGAAAATCTCGTCTGCTGACCGGATATCCTCTTTGGTCATAAAAGTTTCGACCACTTCAATGCCCGCAGCTTCGGCTAATTTCCTGACCCTGGCACGGGTAATGCCGGCCAGAAAACAGCCGGTCGCGGCCGGCGTGAAGGCAACACCGTCCTTGACCGTCCAGATATTGGCCGTTGCAAACTCCGCCACATTGTCGTTGGCGTCCATCATGATGGCATTATCAAAACCGAGGCTGCGGGCGTGGGCAACGGCGCGGCCGGAGTTGGGATAGAGGCAGGAAGCTTTCGCATCTGTCGGTGCCATATTGCTGGCCGGACGGCGGTAAGGCGAGAAATGGGCCGAAAAGCCGTTTGCTTCAGGCATCGGCTCGTCATACACCGCCAGGATAAATTCGGCGCTTTCCGGATCCGGATCGATAAAGCCGCCACGGGCAAAATACATGGGCCGGATGTAAAGTTCGGATTCCTTTGGTAATTTACGGATCGCGGTTTTACAAAGCTCGACAATCTCATCGGTCTCAAGTGTTGGAACCATGCCGAGAGCCCTCGCGGAGCGTCCTAACCGTTCGCAGTGCGGTTCCAGATCCGGTGCCATTCCCTGAAAAGAGCGGGCTCCGTCAAAGACGGATGAGGACATCCAGAAGGCGTGATCCATGGGGCCGAGAATCCGGGGGTTCTCATCGTGCCAGTCACCGTTATAGAAATACACACCTGCCATAATGCCAATCCTGTCTGAAAATGAATGTGAAGAGAGTATTTTCCATAACAGAAATCCAGGGCCTTCTGCAAGACACCTAGGATCAGGAATGACCGGTTTCTTATTGATCCACCTGTTCAATGGATCGGAATTACAGTATGGTCCCGGAAATTTCAGCGGTCTGAGGAAGCAATGAGCTTGATTTACCATATGGCGAACCGGGATGCCTGGGAAGAAGCCAAGAAAAACGGACGTTATCCGGGCAGTGCGAACGATCAGAAGGACGGATTTATTCATTTTTCGACGTCGGAAACGGTTGTGGAAAGCGCGGCTAAACATCGGTCTGGAGAGACGGATCTGGTACTTCTCACCATCGACAGTGATCTTGCCGGCGAGGCCCTGAAATGGGAGGCCGCCCGCGGTGGTGTCCTGTTCCCGCATCTCTATGCGGATCTTAAGCCGGAGATGGTGGTGCGGGAAGAACCGCTTCCCTTAGGTGCGGATGGTCTGCATATATTCCCGCCACTGGACTGACTTCAAATGACTTCCCTTTATTCTGCCCTGTCCTCTGTCCTGTTTCTGCTGGATCCGGAAAGGGCTCATCATTTGTCTCTTCTGGGCCTGAAGACGGGGATTGTTGGATCAGCGCCTGCCATCAATGATCCGGTTCTCTCTTCCAAAGTCTTCGGACTCGATTTCCCGACACCGATCGGTTTGTCAGCCGGATATGACAAAAATGGTGAGGTTCTGGATGCCCTGCTCGGACTGGGGTTTGGATTTGTGGAGGCGGGAAGTGTCACGCCAAGACCGCAACCGGGAAATCCCAGGCCCCGGATTTTCCGTCTGAAGGAAGATGCTGCAGTGATCAACCGTCTTGGTTTTAATAATGACGGACTGGACGTTGCAGCTCGGAACTTCGCCAAACCAAGACGACGGGGCGTTGTCGGGGCCAATCTCGGCGCCAATAAGGATAGTGAAGACCGGATTGCCGATTATGTCACCGGACTGCGGGCGCTGGCGCCGCTCGCCGATTATGTAACGGTCAATATTTCCTCTCCCAACACACCGGGGCTGCGGGCGCTGCAAGGAAAGGGCGAGCTTGAGGACTTGCTGGGCCGTCTGATGGAGGCCAGGTCCAGCCTGCCGTCTGAACAGGATCGTAAAAAGCCGCTGCTATTGAAAATTGCACCCGATCTCACGGATGAGGATCAGTCTGATATCGCAGATGTATCACTGCAATCGGGGCTGGACGGACTGATCATCAGTAATACAACCATTACCAGGCCCGAGAGTCTGCAAGATGTGCAAAAGACGGAGGCTGGAGGCCTAAGCGGTGAGCCGTTGAAGGCGCTGTCTCTTTCCCTGTTAAAAGACATGTATCAGGCGACAGAGGGAAAAATTCCGCTGGTCGGTGTTGGTGGTATTCGCACCGCTGAAGATGCCTATGAACGCATTCTGGCCGGGGCCTCCCTGATCCAGTTCTATTCCGCCATGGTTTATGAGGGGCCTTTTTTGGCACATCGGATGGCGAAGGGACTGTCAGAGTTGTTGGCTCGGGACGGATACAAGACTGTTTCGGAGGCTGTTGGAGCCGAAAGCCAACATTAAAAGCTCGCGGGTGTACAGGCGG
>DIYE01000107.1:0-5150 GCA_002428885.1 Alphaproteobacteria bacterium UBA6062 | reverse complement strand
GGCGGAAACCACAATGGCTTCCTCGTCACCGATACAGCGGAAGCGGTGGGGGTGGTGGCTTTCAAAATAGAAGGCATCGCCCGCTTTGAGGATCTTTTTCTCCGTCCCGACCGTAACCTCGAACTTGCCTTTGACGACAATGCCGGCTTCCTCTCCCTGGTGACTGAGCATATTGCGGCCGGTATCAGCGCCGGGGGCATAGGTTTCATGAAGAACCTGAAGTGCCTTGCCTGTAAGATCGCGGCCGATCTGTTTATACTGAATTTTGCCTTCGGAAATGCGGGTCAGTTCCTCTTCGGAATAAAAGATCTTGCGGCGAGAGGAAAAATCATTGGCGAAAAAGTCGGACATGGGAATGGGAAACCCGTCGAGGACCTTTTTCAGGGAGCCGACCGACGGGCTCGTCCTGTTCTGTTCAATCATCGAGATGGTGCCGTTTGTGACACCTGCCCTTTTCGCCAGTTCCCGCTGGGAAAGGCCGTGCTGAACGCGCAAAGACCGTAACCGGGCCCCGATATCGATATCCATATATCACCTGTTTGATTCTGGTTCGTGTTTAGCATTTTAAACATGGAAATCAGGATTGAAAGCCGTAAATCGCAGTTTTCCTGGATTGTTTTTTTCTCTTGTCCCCGCAGAGACGGCTGATACCGTTCATGCCAACATTCATTCGGGAGGAAAAAATGTCATCATCATCGAGCTCTGTTCCCAACAATCTGGATGCGTTCTGGATGCCGTTTACGGCAAACCGCCAGTTCAAATCCAACCCGCGCATGCTGGTTAGTGCAAAAGGGATGCATTACACCAATGCGGAAGGCGGAAAGGTTCTGGACGGTACCGCTGGTCTATGGTGCTGCAATGCCGGTCATTCGGATCCGCGGGTCGTTGAAGCTGTCAGCAACCAGATTTCGGAGATGGATTATGCGCCTGCTTTCCAGATGGGCCATCCAAAAGTCTTTGAACTGGCAGCTCGCGTTTCCGCGATGTTGCCGAACGGTCTGGACCATGTGTTTTTCACGAATTCCGGATCGGAATCCGTTGATACGGCTCTAAAAATCGCTCTTGCTTATCACCGGGCGCGCGGAGAAGGCACGCGGACCCGCTTCATCGGGCGTGAACGCGGCTACCATGGTGTTGGTTTTGGCGGCATCACGGTCGGCGGCATCGTCGCAAACCGCAAGACATTCGGTCCCTTGCTGGCTGGTGCTGATCATTTGTCCCACACCCACTTGCCTGAGAAAAATGCGTATACCCGGGGCCTCCCGGAATATGGGACAGAACTGGCGGATGAGCTTGAAAAGCTGGTCACTTTGCATGACGCTTCCAATATCGCCGCCGTTATTGTCGAGCCGGTCGCCGGTTCCACCGGTGTGATTATGCCGCCCAAAGGATACCTGGAACGGCTGCGCAAGATTTGTGACAAGCACGGTATTCTGCTGATCTTTGATGAAGTGATTACCGGTTTCGGACGGCTTGGCGCCTCTTTTGCCACCGAGTATTTTGATGTAAAGCCTGATCTGATCACCATGGCCAAAGGGCTGACGGGCGGCACGATCCCGATGGGGGGTGTGGTTTGTACAAAGGATATCTATGATACCTTTATGACCGGCCCGGATAATATGATCGAGCTGTTCCACGGCTACACGTATTCCGGCCATCCGGTAGCTGCTGCTGCAGGTCTGGCGGCGCTGGACTGCTATCAGGAAGACAGCTTGTTCGAGCGGGCCAATGATCTCGCCGGCTATTGGGAAGATGCATTGCATTCCTTGAAAGGCTGCCCGCATGTGACGGATCTTCGGAATTTAGGACTGATTGGCGCAATTGAGCTGGAGCCGATCCCCGGGAAGCCAACCGCCCGGGCTTTTGATGCCTTCCTGAAATGTTATGAGAAAGGTGTCCTCATTCGGACGACAGGTGACATTATCGCATTGTCACCACCGCTTATCATCGAGAAAGAGCATATTGATCAAATCTTTGACACCATACGGTCTGTTCTGAGTGAGCTGGACTGATCTTTTTAAACTTCAGGAGACATTAGATGTTAATAGGTGTTCCGGCGGAAATTAAGACACTGGAATCTCGTATCGGGATGACACCAGCGGCAGTGCGTGAGGCGGTTGCCAACGGTCACGAGGTTATCGTTCAGAAGGACGGTGGCCTCAAGATTGGTTTGAGCAATGATGATTATGTCAAGGCGGGAGCTACGATTGTTGATACGCCTGAAGAAATCTTCAAGCGGGCCGATATGATCGTCAAAGTTAAGGAGCCGCAACCGAATGAGTGTGTGATGCTACGCGAAGGACAACTGCTCTTTACCTATCTGCACCTGGCACCCGATCCGCAGCAGACAGAAGCATTGCTGAAATCAGGGTGCGTTGCTATCGCTTATGAAACGGTTACCAGCCCGCGGGGTGGTCTGCCGCTTCTGGCACCGATGAGCGAAGTGGCCGGGCGCATGTCCATTCAGGCCGGCGCCCATTGTCTGGAGATGCGCCAGGGCGGTGAAGGGATCCTGCTGGGCGGTGTTCCCGGTGTTCCCGCAGCCGAAGTGGTTGTTCTGGGCGGCGGTGTTGTCGGCATCAATGCTGCCCGCATGGCCATGGGCCTCGGGGCTAACGTAACGGTTCTGGATAACTCAATTGCCCGGCTGGGTGAGCTGGATGGTCTCTATGGTCCGCAGCTTAAAACGATTTATTCCAATACGGATACCGTGGATGAATATGTCAGCAAGGCGGATCTGGTGATCGGTGCCGTCCTTATCCCGGGGGCAGCAGCACCAAAACTGGTAAACACCGATCATCTTAAGAAGATGAAAAACGGGGCTGTTGTTGTGGATGTGGCGATTGATCAGGGCGGTTGCTTTGAAACGTCAAAAGCAACGACACATCTGGAACCGACCTTCGAGGTTGAGAGCGTCGTTCATTATTGCGTTGCCAATATGCCGGGCGGTGTTGCCAGAACGTCGACTTTCGCCCTCAATAACGCGACCATGCCTTTCACGATTGCATTGGCCAATAAAGGATACAGGCAGGCGTTGAAAGACGATCCGTATCTTCGGGAAGGGCTTAATGTTCATCACGGAAAGTTGACCAATGAAGCTGTCGCACGGGATCTCAATCTTGCTTATCAACCGGTTGCGGACGCTCTGGCTGCCTAATGTTGTAAGTGGGCGAATAAAAGAGGGCAGTTTTCTGCCCTTTTTTACTTTTTTTTGCTGATTAAGAAATCCATATTCGGTTGCTATCGTATATTAGTGATGTTATTCAGTTCTTGTTGATAATCATTCCTAATAACATTCGAGGGATATCTTATGCGCCTTTCAGCTTTTATTCTGGCTGCTTCTGCTGCAGTTACAGGGCTTTCTGCGACGGCTGTCGCCTATGCAAAGGAAGTGAACCTTTACTCCTATCGTCAGGAAAAGCTCATCCGGCCGATCCTGGATGATTTCGAAAAAGACACCGGCATCAAGGTTAATGTCGTGTTTGCCAAGAAAGGCATGCTGGAGCGTCTGAAATCAGAAGGCATGAACAGCCCTGCTGATGCCATTCTGACGGTCGATATCAGCCGCCTGATGGCTCACAAACAGGCTGGTGTTCTGCAGCCGATCTCTTCTGATACGCTGACTAAAAATATTCCGGCTCAGTATCGGGATCCGGAAGGCGTCTGGTATGGCCTGACGGTTCGTAGCCGCGTTATTTACTACGCCAAAGACCGGGTAAAAGCATCAGATCTGTCTACCTACGAAGATCTTGCTGATCCGAAATGGAAAGGCCGCATTTGCATCCGGTCTTCCAGCAACGTTTATAACCAGTCTTTGATGGCTTCCCTGGTTGCTCATCACGGTTCTGCCGCTGCAGAAAAATGGGCGGCTGGTATCAAGGCAAACCTGGCCCGTAAACCTCAGGGCGGTGATCGTGATCAGATTAAAGCTGCGGCTGCCGGTGAATGCGATATCGCTGTCGGTAACACCTACTACTACGGTAAGATGGTGAACGGCAAAGACCAGGCACAGGTAGAAGCTGCCAAGAAAGTTGCCATGTTCTGGCCAAACCAGGGCGACCGGGGTGCGCATGTGAACATTTCCGGCGCTGCTGTTACCAAATCTGCCAAGAACAAAGACGCTGCAATCAAGCTGATTGAGTATCTTTCCAATAACAAGGCCCAGGAATTCTACGCCTCTTCCAACTATGAGTATCCGGTAAAAGCCGGAGTTAATCTGGATAAGACTGTTAAAAGCTGGGGTGATTTTAAAGCGGATGCCATTGGTCTTGACAAGGTTGCTGACCAGCAGGTTGAAGCCGTGAAGATTTTTGATCGGGTTGGCTGGCGCTAAGCTTCCTCAGAAATCAAATAAAAAGGGGCCTTCGCGGGCCCCTTTTTTATGCCTTTTTATTGCGAAAAGGCTTTCTGAAGATATTGTATGCCTTCATCAATGGCCGTCTGTGCGGCATCAATGGCGCCTCCCAGATTAATAAATCCGTGGATCATACCCGGATAATCCGTATAGCTGCTGCGTCCGCCTTCTTTGTTCAACCGGTCGGAATAGGCTTTGCCTTCGTCTTTCAGCGGGTCAAATCCGGCTGTCTGTACCAAGGCCGGCGGTAGGTCCGCACAGCTTTCAGCGAGTAATGGTGAGGCCTTCCAGTTTTTTTGGTCCTCCGGGCCGTTCAGGTAATGACCCTGAAACCAGGTCATGAGCTGTTTGGTGAGAAAATACCCTTCTGCAAAATCCCGATGGGAATCCGTGCACATATCCATATTGGTTGCCGGATAGATCAGCCACTGGAAAACTGGCGCCGCGGTTCCGCTATTGCGGGCCATCTGGCAGACAACCGCGCTCAGGTTGCCGCCGGCACTGTCGCCACCGACCGCAATCCTATCTGCATCACCGCCATAGGCTGAGATATTTTTGTGTGTCCATTGCAAGCTTGTATAGGCGTCATCCGCGGCAGCAGGGAACTTCGCTTCCGGCCCCATACGATAATCAACAGAGACAATCAGAAACGGACCCTGATTGCAGATTTTCCGGCAAAGCGCATCGTGGCTGTCCCGGCTGCCGATAACCCAGCCGCCGCCATGGTAGAAGACAAGGACGGGGAGAGTATCCGGTCCGTCGACCGGTTTGTAGATCCTGAGCGGAATATTGCCGT
>DIYE01000147.1 GCA_002428885.1 Alphaproteobacteria bacterium UBA6062 | reverse complement strand
CAGCCCATGACATCTGCATAGAATTTCTTGGCTGCCGCAGCGTCCGGGCCTGAAAACTCGATCCAGCCTGCAGCGCCGGGTGTTGTCATTTCCGTCATCATATCCTCCTTGTATCAAGATCCCCTTATTGAGATAGACCAAGGACGCATGGGAACTACGAAACCCGACAGGGATCAGAGATTTTTTTCGCAGTCGGCAATTTTTTTGAGGATAAACTGTTCCTCCTGGTCCGTCGGGAACAGATCAAGGACGGTCAGATAAGCGGATCTGGCGCGGGCAAAATCCGCAAGTTCCATATAAAAGGCGGCGCAGGCTGCATGATACCAGCGGTAATCCTTCAGGCTCTCTTCAAGTGATTTCAACGCATCAAGGGCTGCTTTCGGACCGCGGGTTTTGCCGATCACCGTCGCCTGGTTGAGTTTGACAACAGGGGTAGGCTCAAGGCGATAAAGGGCGGCATAGAGACGCTCAAGCTCCTGCCAGTCTGTTGCGTCGGAGTGAGATGCTTGTGCATGAACGGCAGCGATGGCCGCTTGTATCTGATAGGTCCCCGGTGCCGCATGTCTTAAGGCTTTTTCCAGGAGGGCGGAAGCTTCCAGGATCATGCTGCGATCCCATCCGGTACGATCCTGGTCGTCGAGGGGAATGAGGCTCCCCAAATCATCCAGACGGCTGTGGCGTCTGGAATGCTGAAACAGAAACAGGGACAAAAGCCCCATTAACTCACTGGAACCTGGAAAGAGACCCAGAAGGAGGCGAGCGAGACGGATTGCTTCTTCACAGACCCGCAATTTAACAAAATCCCCGCCTGAATGAGCAGACCATCCTTCGTTAAAAAGAAGATAGAGCATCAGCATCACGGAATTCAGTCGGCGGTTTCTTTCCATCATGTCCGGTGTTTCAAAGGGGATGTCTGCCTGGGCCACGGTTTTCTTGGCCCGGGTAAGGCGCTGTTCCATGGTTTTTGGTTTGACGAGAAACGCGGCAGCGATTTCACCGACCGTCATGCCCGTGACAATTCTAAGAGCCAGGGCAGACTGATCCTGTGTCGACAGGGACGGATGACAGCAGATGAACAAAAGTCGCAGCACATCATCCCTGAGGCCGTCCTGATCCAGCCGGGTGATATAGTCTTCTTCCGGATTGGAGAGGATGCCGGTTTCCTCATCCGGCGGGAGGCGGGATTCTTTGCGAAGAATATCCCGTCCGGTGTTTCTGGAAACCGTCAGCAACCAGGCGAGGGGATCGTCCGGAAGTCCGTTTTCACGCCAGTGTCGGATAGCTTTCAAGCAGCCGGTTGCAAAGGCTTCTTCAGCCAGATCCAGATCCCGAAACTGGCGCGTCAGGGCGGCAACGGCTTTGGGCCGGATTTCCGAAAACCGGTTTTCAAACCATCCGGCATCAAAATTCATGCTTCACTGCCAAGAAGACCGCCAGCCCAACTCACGGGCCGGATTTCCAGGGAAACGATCGGGGATGAGATATGGGATGCCAGTTCAATTGCTTCGTCCAAAGTCTCGAAGTCGGCGATATAGACGCCGAGAAAGCGTTCTTTGGTCTCCGCAAACGGGCCATCGACAACAAGAGGTTTCTGTCCTTGTTCTGCAGGCGGTTTCAAAGTCACGGCATTGCTGGTCGGCATCAGTTTGGCGGTTGCGAAATCGCCTTTTTTCCGCAAGGCAGCCTGCAATTCATGATGCCCTTTCATGATCTCGTCCTGCTGTTCCTGAGACAGACTATCAAATGCGCCGTCAGCGCCATAAATCAAAATGGAATATTGCATTCTTCATTCCTTCCTGTTGAGTTGCGCCAAGGACGTTTCAGGAACGGCCCATCCGACAAAAGTATAAACTTTTTCTGTCCAGCGAAACAAATCGCCGAAAAGTGAAGAATTCCGGCAATACGGCATTCCATATTTTGCCGGAGCGCTCTATCGTGCCAGAGCCAGACAGGAGTGGCGGAGACAAGTATAAGGAAAAGTGTCATGAAAACCGGTGGTCAACTGATTGTCGAATGCCTGGAAGCGCAAGGCGTCGACCGGGTATTTTGCGTTCCCGGAGAAAGCTATCTGGCGGTTCTGGATGCGTTGCATGACAGCAGTATTGATGCAGTGGTTGCTCGTCAGGAGGGCGGTGCGTCCATGATGGCGGAGGCTGACGGTAAAATGACCGGCCGGCCAGGCATCTGTATGGTAACCCGCGGACCCGGAGCCACCAATGCAGCGTCCGGTATTCATGTGGCAAAACAGGATTCCACACCGATGATTATGTTTGTCGGGCAGATTGGTCGCCGCATGCGTGGTCGGGAAGCCTTTCAGGAAGTGGATTATCGGCAGACTTTCGGAGATCTTGCCAAATGGGTGGAGGAAATTGATCATGTGGATCGTATCCCGGAAGTGATTTCCCACGCTTATCATGTGGCGATGAGCGGAAGGCCCGGACCGGTAGTTCTGGCGTTACCGGAAGATATGCTCACCGATAGTTTTGATACGGTGGCAGGGCCAAGAGTTGACGTGGCTGCCCCGGCACCGGACAGCGAAACAATGGAAAGGTTCGGGAAACTCCTGGCTGAGGCAAACAACCCTATCCTGATTGCGGGTGGAAGTCGCTGGGATGAAACAGCCGCTCAGAATTTGAAGGCTTTTTCGGAAAAACAGGGACTGCCTGTTGCCTGTTCCTTCAGACGGCAGCAACTGTTTGACCATCTTCATCCCAACTATGCAGGAGATGTGGGGCTTGGCATCAATCCGAAACTCAAATCCCGGATAGAGGAAAGTGATCTTGTCATTCTTTTGGGAGCCCGCTTCTCGGAGAATCCCAGCCAAGGGTTTTCCCTGTTCGATATTCCGAAAGCCAGACAGAAACTTGTTCACATCCACCCCGGTCCAGAGGAACTTGGGCGGATTTATGTGCCGGATCTCTCCGTAAACGCGACCCCGGGAACCTTTCTAAAGGCGGCTTGTGACATGGCAGGGGCAGGAGGCGGGGAAGCTGAAGCCGCCCATGCGGCGTATCACGCCTGGACGGATGAATTACCAGGAACGGCCGGTGATGTTCAAATGGGTTCTGTTATGGCAGAGCTTCGGGAAACGTTGCCTGATGACGCCATCATGACGAATGGAGCGGGCAACTATGCCATCTGGCTGCATCGCTTCTGGCGCTTCCGGCAGTATGGTACCCAGTTGGCGCCGACGTCGGGCTCCATGGGGTACGGATTGCCGGCTGCCGTGGCGGCGAAACTGCGCAATCCGGAGAAGGATGTTATCTGCTTCGCCGGCGATGGGTGCTTTCAGATGACCCTGCAGGAGTTCGGAACGGCGGTGCAGTTCGGCGCGAACCTCATTGTCCTTTTGGTCGATAACGGTGTTTACGGGACAATCCGTATGCATCAGGAAAGAGAGTATCCGGCCAGAATCTCAGCAACGGACCTGCAAAATCCTGACTTTGCGCTTCTGGCGAAAGCTTATGGGGGGCATGGCGAGACGGTTCTGAAGGATGCGGAATTTGCTCCCGCACTGGAACGGGCCCGGCAAAGCGGCAAGCCTGCCGTTATTCATATCCGGACGGATCCGGAAGCGATTACCCCAACAACAACGCTGTCGGCCCTTCGAAACGCCAACACATAAGAGACGCTGATCGATCATAAGCCTGCAGCTCGCCGAAATCCGGTGGGCTGCAGGCTTTTTTCATCGGTTGACAGGGTAATTTTTGTTGTCTAACGTTAGTTAGAATTAATGAGGAGCGATATGTCAGACACTCTCGCCAAAAAAGACCGGGCTGCGGAAACTCGAACCAGGATACTGGACGCGGCGGCGTCCTTGTTCAGAGACAAGGGGTATGCTGCAGTTTCCCTGCGAGGCATTGCGGATGCTGCGGATATGAAAGCCGGTAGCGTCTACTATCATTTTAAAAGCAAGGAAGAGATCGTCCTTGAGGTTCTCAATCTTGGCATCGAGCGGGTTCATAAAACAGTGAAGGCTGTTTTCGATACCGGTAAGGGTAATCAGGAAAATGCCGCCCTCATCACGGATGCCATCTGTGCCCATCTTGAGACCTTGCTTGAACACACGGATTATACCTCGGCTAATGTGAGGATCCACGGACAGGTGCCGGAGGCGATCCGCAGCGAAGCCCTGGTTGTTCGTCGCCGGTATGAGGCTCTCTGGGATGATATCCTGGCCCATGGCAAGGCGGCTGGGGACATTCGGCAGGATGTGGATCTCAAGATGTTCCGCCTTATGCTGATTGGCTCTCTCAATGCAACACTGGAATGGTTTGACCCTGAAAAGGGGAGCGCACGTGATATTTCCCGGGCCTATGCGGCTATTCTCCTTAACGGTTTGATGGATAAGTAGCATGGCAGTCATTGAAAGTCAGATTGATCCCCGTTCGGACAGTTTCCGGCAGAATGCAGAACATTTTGAAGGCCTGCTGAAGACCTGGCGGGACAATATGAAATATGCCACCTCCGGCGGAAGACAGGCGTTAATAGACCGCCATCATGAGCGCGGCAAGATTCTCGTGCGGGATCGTATTGACCGGGTTGTCGATGCCGGTACAGCTTTCCTGGAATTGTCGCCCATGGCGGCCTGGGGACAATACGGGAATGAGTTGCCGTCGGCCGGTATCGTCACAGGGATTGGTATTGTTGCCGGGACACCCTGCATGTTTATTGCCAACGACGCGACGGTGAAGGGTGGATCTTTCTTCCATGAGACCGTTAAGAAACATATTCGGGCCCAGGAGATAGCAGAAGCA
>DIYE01000038.1 GCA_002428885.1 Alphaproteobacteria bacterium UBA6062 | reverse complement strand
ATCCCCTTATAAACACTACACACCTAGTCCCTTTAGGGACCGGGTGGCGGCATGTTGTCCAGGCTGCGCTCGGTTCATTCCGGGAGCGGCTAAAGCTGTTGCGCCGTACGTGTAGTGACGGATGAGAACACCCGGTCCACCAGGGCCGTGTCCCCTTCAGGACGTTAAGCAGGAGGGGACAGTATGGAGCGGTATCGGGTTCGGAAAAGTGGTGAGCCCCCGAAAGATCCCAATGAAATCGGTAAGCGCATTCTCTGGCTGCGGCGGAATTACCGCCTGGCGCGGCTGGATCTGGCGCAGGCCATCGGGGTGACGGATCCTGTCTTGTCCCGTTACGAACGAGGTGTGGAGGATATTCCGGCGCCGCTGCTGAAAAAGATTGCCGATTATTTTCATGTCAGCATCGCCAGCTTCTTTGCGGAAAGCCCGACGGCCAGTTCCGTGCTCGGGCGGGAGATCACGGCGGAGGAACGATTGTTGCTGTCCTCCTTTGCCAAGATTCGGGAAAACCACTGCCGCGATGCCATTCTCCACTTCACCATCGCGGCACGAGAAGGCTCTCGCTGGATGCAAAATAAAAAGCGGTAACCTCTGTTCGCGGCTCAGTTGCCGTTTGGGTGATCAGGCGAGGCCGGGCAGCACGCTTTTCAGGCCGGAAGTAATCATTTCCACGGCGATGGCCACCAGGATCATCCCCATGACCCGGGTCACGATCACCCGCATTTTCGCCGATAACACATGCCCGATGGCCGAGGCGAAATAGAGCACAGCCAGCAGGATTGCCAGGATACCAATAACAACGGTGCCATAGGCCACATACTGGGTCGGCCCCTCGGCCTGGGAGATATAGATGATCAGGGTGGCGATGGTACCGGGGCCGACGATAATCGGGAAGGTCATGGGATAGAAGCTGATGGTATCGTCCGGTTGCGGTGCCGGTTTACCGGGATCCGCATGGGAATGCCCGGTCAGTTCCTTACCGCTCAGCATGGAGAAAGCGATGCTCGCCAGTACCAGCCCGCCGGCGATCCGGAAATGCTCCACCGTGATGCCGAAAAAGGCGATGATCTGCTTGCCGCCGATGGCGATAATGGCGCACATCACGGCGGAATAGAGAACGGTTTTCAAGGCAAGCTGCCGCTGCTCCGCGACGGACCGGTGCACGGTCATGGCCAGGAAGACCGGCAGATTGGCGAAGGGGTTCATAATGGCAAACAAACCACCGAAAAACTTCACTGCAAACGCATAATCCATTCTGAACCCTCCGACCTGACATCAAGAGTTCAAGCGATACACTAACCGAGCCGTTGCTGGCAAAGAGATAAAAGGAACAAGCATCATTCATTTGCCATATAAGTTGTTTTATAATGGATGTATAATATTGACTGTTGTTCCGATTTTTTTGATCCCATCCATTTTTGAGGGGGAAAAGGATGCCAGAAGATATCAGTTTTGCATCATTCAATCTGTACAATTTCCAGAAAGCCGGTCTGAAAACCCATGGTGACACACCAGTCGCGCAGGGCGACTATGAAGCCAAGCGCGACTGGATCCGTAGCATGATCCGGGAGGTGGAGGCGGATGTGATCGCCTGTCAGGAGCTTTGGCATAAGGACTGCCTGGACGATGTGCTGTCGGCGCCGGATCTGGCGGATTATAAAGCGCATTATATCGGGCCGGAATGGTATGGCATTGCCGTGGCCCTGATTGTCCGCAGTCCCTGGACCGTTGACGGTAACATTGAGACTATCAAGGCCTTTCCCTTTGAGGAGCTTGTCAAAATTGATGACGGGGACGGGGAGGATGATGAGCTTTCCATCTCCATCAAGCGGTTCTCCCGCACGATTATCAAGGCGCGGATTAAGCATGAAACATCGGATCGTACGCCGGCTCTGACGGTCGTTGCCTGTCATTTGAAATCCAAACTGCCGGCCAGGGTTTCCGCTGTTGATCGTGCTTATCGGTCTGCGGTCGGCAGCGCTGTTTCCACGATCCGGCGGACGGCCGAGGCAACGGCTCTTCGGATGCTGCTGATTGATCATATGACGGGTGAGGGGACGCCGACCGTTGTGCTTGGTGATCTTAATGACGGACCTGAGAGCAATACGCTAAGCCTGATCACCGATCAGCCGACCCTGTCCAAACGGGCCCGGGGAGCGGATAAATCCCTTTATAGCACGCTTTATCTGCAGCAGCTCAACTCCTTCCGGGATGTGTTCTATACCCATGAGTATAAGAACCATAAAGGTGTGCTGGATCATATCCTGGTCTCAGAGGAATTCTTCGAATATTCCACGGACAGTATCTGGTCCCATAAGGAAACCCGGATCTGGAATGATCATATTGAGGATGACCATCCCTACACCACGGATCACGGGATCATTAAGTCGTCTTTTACGTGAGGTAGAGAGGTGAGCGGCTCCTTAAGGACGCCTGGCATAGTCCAGCAGTCTTCGGGCTGCCTCGCCTCGTAACTGCAGGGACATACAGCGGACACCGCCGCCCATGGGGCAGACATGGTGAGACCGGACGGGGATGACGTTCTTTGAGGTGATAGCGCGGATCTGCTTCAATGCGATTTTATCTTCGGGAATGCCGAATTGCGGGAAGTAGATGCGTTCGGGTGTGACCAGGGCATTGGTATATAGGCCGCAGGCGGAACCGAAGCGTGCATCTACAGTCTCTTTGCCGTCATAAGGTGTGATGATTTCGTGGATCCGGACACCGGGGAGAGCCTTGCGAAGGTCGGCTTTCAGATCTTTCGCGTAGGCCGGATCCTGCGGGTAGCTGTTGATGATCAGGGTATTCTCATCAATAAAGCTGACCACACCGTCCGCATGTTCCAACCCGCCTTGTTCATCCGCTTCGATAAAGGCCATGTGTCGGATGCCGGTCAGGGCGCTGATCTTCTCTCGGGCCTCGGCTTCGCTCAGTCTGTTATCGCGCAGGAATTTCCGACTGAGGACGGCGCGCCCGGCAAAGTCATCCACATAGTTGCCGCCATCATTGATCAGATCCGTTTCGGGTATGGCGAGACCGGCTTTTTCCAGCAGAAGGGCAAAATCCTCTTGTACATCATCAGCATCCAGTTGATTGCCGCCTTGCCCTTCAGCGCTGTAGCGGAACATGACGGGGGCTGCTGTATTCAGAACCGTAAAATCCCGCATCCAGATATCCGATTGCGGTGCAAGAAGGACGGCATCCGCCCCCAACTGCGATACATAATAGTCATAAAGGTCCCTGTTGCTGAGAATCAAAACCTGATCACCGCTATGCCGGATCTGCCGCGCATAGGCGACCTGAAAGTCAACGATATCATCGATAAAGCGGGTGTAATACTCATCCAGATGGTTAGGCGGGGAGGCCAGGACAATCAACTCTGCTTTCGCAAGCCCCGTCATCATGAAAAGGGCGAGTAAGAGTTTAGGGAACAGTTTCAGCGTCATGAGGTTCTTTCAATCTAACAGGAGCGCAGGAGTTTAACGTAATTCCTTTTTTTCAGTAGCGATTATTCGCTAACTATTCAGTTAGAAAGCTTCGTCCTCCCAGAACGCTTCTGACAGGTTGTAGAAGAGACTGGAATATCCGAGGGATGTGAAGTGTTTTTCTTTGGGTGTGGTATGACGTGCAGCCTCAGGCAAGCTCACACCATTGTCTCAATGGGGCGGGCCGTGTCCCATTTTTCATCGTTGATACTGTGGTTGAGGCCAGTGCGGTGGAGGTCCGGAACCGGTTTAGGGGTAGGGACGAAAAGGCGTTCTGCACCAGATAGCAGGCGAAGCCGTTAGAGAGTTGAAAGGGTACGTTCAGTTTCTTGCACGGAGAAATCGGGCTGATGGTCCGAAAATCCAGGCTTAAACGGTTTGTCGATCATAAATCGCTCCGTTTAAACCTGGTCAAGCCTGTCGTTCCGTAAAGGGACGGCTATATGTGTTAACCCATTGAGGCGGATTAGAATTCGTAGGCGTAGCTGATCAGGGCGCCAATGCGGTGCTTTTCTTCGCCTTCTTCATCCTGCATCCGGTAGCCGATACCAAGGCCAATGCCGATATCAAACGTATATCCGACGGAGGCCTGGAAGATGTCGCCGTCGATGGCTTCATCCGCTTCTTCAGGATTACGGTTGTTAATATGAGTCCAGGTTGTGCCGAAATTCCACTGTTTCCAGGTCAGTTCAAGACCGGACGTGAAATAGGTTCTGTCATGCGGCTTTTCACCATTGAGGTGATCGATATGCATGATCTCACCAATCAGTCGGCCTTTCAGGTCCGCTGTAAAATCATGTTCATACTGCAAAGATGCGGAATAACGGGTTTCATCTTCCTCATCGCCTTCACCGGCGCCCTGATGAGCGAAACCGAAGCGATAGCTGATCCCTTCAACAATATTATTGTCGAGGGAGTAGAAATCTCCACCGCCGACTGAGATGGCGAAAGACGAGAAATCTTCGGTGTTGGACACACCGCCGTCACTCTTGTCTGTCCTGTTTCTTTCATCCAGAAGAGAGTCGCTCAGGAAGGTTGTATCGGCAAAGAAGGTGCTCACATCCAGCCTGTGACGACCGAAATCTCCGGCATTCAGTTTCAGGTTACCACCGACACCGATTTTCTCGCGGACAGCATATTCCTCAATTGACTGATAGCCATACACACCCGGAAAGAGGTGATAATCGAAACCAATAACCGGCGTAAACTTACCGGCAATAACGCCGAAGGTTTCATTGTCATATGTGACATTGAGATCCCGGACAATGAGCTCGTGATCATCAAAGAAACGGTTGTTGCCGTTGGCTTCGTTGCCGTCACCGCCGTGTGAGTGTCCGGCCGCTTCACCTTCCAGCTCAATATTGGCGTTGATGGCGAAACCATTTCCGAAACGATAACCCGTTTCAAAATGAGAATGAGTGTAGGCTTCAGAAATCTCTTCGTCGCTTTCATCGGCTTCAAAGACATCATCCAGATGAATCTTAATGTCCAGATGGCCATAAAAGCCGGCTTCGCCGGTGCTGTGGTCATGTCCGTGACCGTGGCCGCCATGGTTGTGACCGCCTGCAGAAAAAGCAGGCGTAGCGCCAAGTGTCATGGCACTTCCCAGCAGAACTGCGAGAAAAGAAAACTGTTGCATAACTCACCTGTAGTATGAAATGTTATAACATAACAATTACAAATTTCCTTTTCTGTCAACCGTTGAATTCGGTCTTGACGAAAAAAGGTGATGTTATAGCATAACCAACCTTCTTAACCTGGAAGATCACGATGAAAAAAATCCTGCTTGCCATAGCCCTGGCTGCGGCTCCTGTATTCTCGGCTCAAGCTGCTGAAACCAAAGGTGTGATGGCGACTATCGCTCCCCTGCATTCCCTTGTTCAGGGCGTGATGGGAGACACCGGTGAGGCGGAACTGATTGTGACGGGATATGCGTCTCCGCACAATTATCAGCTCAAACCCTCACAGGTTCGGGCCATGCAGAAGGCAAATTTCATTTTCTATATCGGCGGAGGTCTTGAGACTTTCCTGACAAGAAGTTTTGAAACGCTTCCGTCTCATGTTCGCAAAGTCAGCATGGTTTCCAAATCCGAACTGGAAATATTGGAAAATAGGGAAGGCGGTGCCTGGGAAGCCCATGACCATACAGCCCATGCGCATGACAATCATGACGAGAAAGAAGAAGGTCACAAAGACAAGCACGGGCACGATGATCACAAAGACCATAAAGATCACGCAGATCATAAAGAGGGCCATCATGATCACGGCGGGCACGAAGGTCATGACGAGCATGATGACCATCATCTGTGGTTAAGCCCGGCTAATGCCCAGGCCATGCTGAAGACAATCGCGCGGGAATTGAGCCGTGTTTATCCGGAAAATAAAACTGTCTACAAGCAGAATGCAAAAGCGATGATTGCCCGGATTGCCGCTGCGGATGAGAAAATCCGCGGGGACCTGGCTGCCGTCAAGGATGTGCCGTATGTCGTTTTCCATGACGCTTACCAGTATTTCGAAAAGCATTATAACCTGACTGCCGTCGGTTCTATTCTTCTGGAACCCGAAGAAGCCCCCGGTGTTGCCCGCATCCGCGAAATTCGTGCCAAGATCGATGAAACGAAGGCTGCCTGCGTTTTCCGTGAACCACAATTCTCGGATAAGATCGTGAATACGGTGATAGAGAGCACGAGCGCCCGTAGCGGTACGATCGACCCGATCGGTGCCGATATCAAACCGGGAGCCGGTCAGTATGTCAGTTTGCTTGAGAAAATTGCTAAAGGGCTGAAAGATTGCCTGGGGCAGGTGGGGTAACGTTGCTTCATTGTCAATCCGTATCCTGGTCTGTTGAAAACAGACAGATCCTTGATCAGGTCAGTTTTGATTTAAAGAAGGGAGAGCCCTTGTTAATCCTGGGGCCTTCCGGATCCGGTAAGACAACACTTCTTTCGCTGCTGGCGGGGCTTATTTCTCCGTCGGCAGGCTCTGTCCGCTACAATGATCAGGATCTGTCCGCTATGAGTCGGTCGGATCTTGATCAATTCAGAGGGCAGGAGATGGGGTTTGTATTCCAGACCTTGCATCTCATTGGTTTCCTGACGGTGAGACAAAATCTGCTGCTGGCAGTGTCTTTGCCGGAGAAGGATATTCCCGAGACAAAAATCGACCAAACACTTAAAAGGCTGGGGCTGCTGGAGCTTTCGGATCAAAAAGCGGGAAAACTCAGTACAGGAGAAGCCCAGCGTCTTGCTGTGGCCAGAGCTGTCGTTGGTTCTCCGGGCTGGATCTTCTGCGATGAACCCACATCAGCGCTTGATGATGCCAATGCAGAAGCGATGATCAACTTGCTGAAGAATGAAGCCGATTTGTGCGGCGCCTCCCTGATTATTGTTACGCATGATAAACGTGTCAGAAATGCTTTTGAGGGCCGGGCGTGCCTGGAGTTGGAAAAGCGGGAAGCGCGAGCATGAACCTGTTTTATCTTGCTTTCCTGTATCTATGGTCGAGACCTGTCGCCAGTCTTTTTCATCTGCTGTTGATGATATTCGGCATGGGGACGATTACAGCGCTCTTGTTATTCGGACAACAACTGCAGGACCGGTTTCTGAAGGAAGCCGCTGGTGTTGATCTGGTGGTCGGCGCCAAAGGAAGTCCGCTGCAACTTATTTTATCCACCATTCAGCATGTGGATATTCCAACTGGCAATATCGACTACAGGCAAGCCGTGAAGTTGGCCGGTAACCAGCAGATCCGAACGGCCATTCCCCTGGCGCTTGGTGACCGGTATCACGCGTGGCGTATTGTCGGATCTGACGAGAATTATCTGCGGCACTTCAAGGCCGAGTTCGCCGAAGGCCAGATGTGGCAGGCACCCATGCAGGTCGTGATTGGTGCTGACGTTGCCCGGCAAAGCGGCTTGCAAATCGGTTCAGCCATGGTGGGAGATCA
>DIYE01000071.1 GCA_002428885.1 Alphaproteobacteria bacterium UBA6062 | reverse complement strand
TAAAGAGCGAAAACCTGCTTTTCAGCTTCAATCAGCCTCACGCCGCTGAAGCCCGGCCACCACCGTTCCCCCAAATTTTCCACAAACTGAGCGGCCCGCAAATTCATGCGCATACCGCTTGGCGGAAAATAAAGAGCACCATCAACATCGCTGGTCGTGAAATTATGCTCCCTGAGGATACGCCTGAGCTGCTTGTCGCTATAGGGATGCCCGTACCCGAAGGGTGTCTTCTCCATGCGCGCCCAGACGCCCCGTCGCCCCGGAACAATGACCAGCAATTTCCCGCTGGATGTCAGAACCCGCCAGATTTCCTGTAAAGCCGCATCCGCCGCCCGGGTATTTTCAAGGCCATGAACCCAGAGAACCCTGTCCACGGAACTGTCTTCGAGCGGCAGGGTTGTCTCTTCACACAATCCCACCAATCCCGGGCCACCATGGGGCCAGTGGATCACACCCTGTTCCGCCGGCATCAGTGCAATGGTTCGTTCTGTTTCGCTTCTGAACGGATAGAGATACGGTGTGGCATAACCAAGTCCAAGCAGTCGGAAATTGGAGATATCCGGCCAGATATGCCGAATTTTCCGCACGAGCGCCCGCCGTACAGCGCCACCCAGATGGGTGTGATAAAATTTCCGTAATTCAATGACATCAGGTCTCATCATGATATGATACTATATTATCCTGACCGAGCTAGATTCCTAAAATTAAAGATTAACCAATGGATATACTGGAAATACATCAAATCCCCGTTCTAAATGATAATTATCTCTATCTGTTTAAAGATTCACAAACAGATGCGGTTGGTATTGTCGATCCGGCGGAAGCCGAACCGGTTCTGGAAAAGCTGGAAGAGCTTGGCTGGAAGCTGACCCATATCATCAATACCCATCACCACTGGGATCATACCGGCGCCAATCTGGAGCTAAAGGAAAAAACCGGTTGTATTGTGGTCGGAGCAAAGAAAGACGCAGCTCGCATTCCCGGCATCGACATAATGCTGGAAGAAGGGGACATTTTCGAATTCGGAAGCCAAACGGCACAGATTCTGGAAACTTCCGGCCATACGATCGGCCATATTACCTATTGGTTTGAAGAAGCGGATGCGCTCTTCTGCGGTGATACTCTTTTTGCCCTCGGCTGCGGACGTCTGTTTGAAGGCAGTCCCGCCCAGATGTGGGACAGCTTAAAAAAATTCCTGGCGCTTCCGGATGACACTAAGGTCTATTGCGCCCACGAATATACGGAAGCCAACGCGCGCTTCGCCATTACCATTGAACCTAAAAATACCCGTTTGATGGCACGGTTTGATGAAATTATGGCCAAACGGGCCAAAAACATACCCACTGTTCCGACAACAATCGGCGAAGAAAGATCCACCAATCCGTTTCTGCGGCCCGATAGTCCTGATGTGCTGGAGGAGCTTAATATGGCAGGAGCGGATCCGGTCAGTGTTTTTGCGGAAATCCGGCATCGTAAAGATACGTTCTAATGACACCGGACGATATTATCCGGACACTCGGCCTCAGACCTCATCCGGAAGGCGGTTATTTTACCGAAACCTTCCGGGATGGTACGGCAAATGAAACCGGCAGGGCCGCTTCCACGGCCATCTATTATCTCCTGAAAGCCGGGGAAATCTCTCACTGGCACCGGGTGGATGCAGCAGAAGTCTGGCACTTTTATGCCGGAGATCCGCTGGAGCTGAAAATAGCCGGTTCCGACGGCACAGCACGAACAGAAATACTGGGACCCGATCTCCTGGCCGGGGCGCGCCCGCAGATCGTTGTTGAAAAGGGAGAATGGCAATCTGCCCGATCCCTGGGAGACTGGACATTCGTCGGATGTACAGTTGCCCCCGGCTTTGACTTTGCCGGTTTTGAAATGGCGCCGGACGGGTGGACGCCCGCCGGATTTTAACAACAGTCAGGATTAGATTATGAGATACCTTCATACCATGGTGCGCGTTTCCGATCTGGAAGCCAGCCTTGATTTTTACTGCAATAAACTGGGCCTGAAACAGGTTCGACGCCGGGATATCGAAGCCGGTCGTTTCACACTGGTCTTTCTGGCGCCGGAAGGGCAGGAAGAGGCTCAGGTAGAGCTGACCCATAACTGGGACCCGGAAGAATATGACGGTGGCCGGAATTTTGGTCATCTGGCCTATGAGGTCGATGACATCTACGCCGCCTGCCAGAAATTGATGGACGGTGGTGTTACCATCAATCGGCCGCCCCGGGACGGTCGGATGGCCTTTGTCCGCTCACCGGACAACATTTCTGTCGAATTGCTGCAAAAGGGAGACCCACTTCCGCCGTCCGAACCCTGGGCGAGTATGGAAAATACGGGAGAATGGTAAGGTCAAGTCGTTTTGCCAAACGCCTGCCTGATCAATTGCAGAGATCCCAGGATGGCCCCGATCGTGATCAGCAGGCATCCGGCCGCCAAAGACCATGAAAAGGCCGCCGCTCCCAGGCCCACCAGCAAGAGGGTAGAGAGGAGCGGCGCCAGATAGGACAGAACACCGAGCCCCTGGATATCCCCATGCTTAACCCCGATATCCCACAGGAAAAAGGCTCCCCCCACCGGGCCGATCCCAAGTGCCAGAACGGCCAGCCAAAGGACGGGACTATCCGGGATAAGGGTCTGTTCGAAGGCCAGATGGCAAAGCAGCGCCAGAATGGCCGTCACACCGCAGAAGGAACCGATCACATCCGTTGAAACAGCGGCAAACCGGCGACTGAGAACAGAATAACCCGACCAGATAAAAGCGCAAGCAAGGGCGGCGGCATACCCTTTGGCATAAACAGGATCAAGCTGCAGCGACTCTCCCTTTGTAATCAGCAGGGCAGCCCCGGCCAGGCTGATCAGCGCACCGCCCAGATGAAACCAGCGTAGCTTTTCTCCCGGCAGCAAGGCAGAAAACAGAACAATCAGCAGAGGCCAGAGATAGGCGATCAGCCCGGCTTCTGCTGCCGGTGCAGACTTCAGAGCCAGGAAATAAAAGAAATGATACCCGAATAATCCACCGACCCCGAGCGCCCAGACAGTCGGTGGCAATATCAGAAAATCCATGACCTTCTGCCCTCGGATCACCCACTTGCCAAGCGCCAGTATAAAAGCGACGGCAAAGGTCATGGCAGTCAGCTGAAAAGGCGGAATGTTACCGGTATAAACGGTAAACAGGGCCAGAAGAGACCACAGAAGAATAGCGGCCAGTCCGGACAGGGTACCGGCTTTACGGGATGTGGCTGACATGAAAAGCTCCCGAAACGGATAAGGATATGACCGCCAGATCATAGCGGTTTCACCACCTGATTGAAGACAAAAAGAAAGGGCATGTTTCAAGGGAGCCGGAAACATACCCTTTCCAAGCCGGCAGGAAGGTTCCCGACTTGAGCATCGTTCTATTTGACGACTTTACGCCTTGTGAGGCCTAGTACATATGCTGACCGCCATTGATGGACAGGGTGGATCCTGTCACAAAGCCTGCATCATCGGCCACAAGGAAGCACACACCCCTGGCAATTTCACTCGCTTTGCCAAGACGCCCCACCGGAATTTTCGCAACGATTTTTTCAAGAACCTGTTCAGGAACGGCCGCCACCATATCCGTATCGATATAGCCCGGTGCGATGGCATTCACCGTAATACCCTGGCTCGCACCTTCTTGAGACATGGCTTTGGTAAAGCCGTGAATACCGGATTTTGCAGCCGCATAATTGACCTGCCCATACTGTCCGGCCTGGCCGTTGATGGAGCCGATATTGACAACACGCCCGAACTTGCCGGCCCGCATATCATCGATCGCGGCCCGGCACATGTTAAAACAGGAACCCAGATTGGTATCGATGACCTGCTGCCAGTTACTCTGATCCATGCGATGCAGGGTTCCATCCCGGGTGATACCGGCATTATTCACAAGGATTTCAACCGGCCCCAGATCTTCCTTTACTTTTGCAACACCGGCGACACAGGCCTCATAATCGGAAACATCCCATTTATAGGCGGGAATACCGGTCCGCTCGGTAAATTCGCGGGCCCGCTCGTCATTGCCGCCATAGTTGGCTGCAACCTTATACCCTTTCTCCTTCAACATGATGGAGATGGCTTCACCAATGCCGCGGGTGCCGCCTGTTACGATTGCTACTCTGCTCATTTCCCTCTTTTCCTCGATCAATTTATTCTTGTTATCGCTCTACACACATCGCTATTCCCATGCCGCCTCCGATACACAGAGTGGCAAGCCCTTTGCGGGCATCCCGTTTTTCCATCTCATGCAGCAATGTCACGAGAATGCGGGCTCCTGAAGCACCGATCGGATGCCCGATGGCAATGGCACCGCCATTGACATTCACTTTATCCGTATCCCATCCCAGGTCTTTATTGACGGCACAGGCTTGCGCTGCAAAAGCCTCATTAGCTTCGACAAGGTCGAGGTCTTCCTTATTCCATCCGGCTCGTTCCAGTGCCGTGCGACTGGCTGGAATGGGACCCGTTCCCATAATAGCCGGGTCGACTCCGCTTTGAGCCCAGGAGACAATTTTTGCCATCGGCGCAAGGCTCCGATTTCTGGCTTCTTCTTCCGACATCAGCACAACAGCGGCTGCGCCATCATTAATGCCGGATGCATTCCCGGCCGTTACCGTACCACCTTCCTTCTGGAAAGCAGGCCGCAAGCCCCCGAGTTTTTCGGCTGTGGTGTCGCCGCGGATATATTCATCTTCGGAAACAACCGTCTCGCCTTTGCGGGTTTTTATGGTGACGGGGGTAATTTCCTGCTCGAACCGTCCTTCAGACTGGGCCGCAGCTGCTTTGGCCTGAGAAGCAGCGGCAAATGCATCCTGCTGCCCCCGGGTAATCTGCCACTGGGACGCCACATTTTCCGCAGTGTTCCCCATGTGATATCCGTGAAAGGCATCCATCAGACCGTCTTTCAGCATGGTATCGGTAAATTCGAGACCGCCCATCTTCTGGCCATTTCGTAAATGCGCACAATGAGGCGCCTGGCTCATGCTTTCCTGGCCTCCGGCAACGACAATCCGGCTGTCCCCATTGGCGATGGCCTGGAAACCAAGCGCCACGGCCCGAAGGCCCGACCCGCACAGCTGGTTCACCCCCCAGGCAGGAACCTCTGCGGGAAGGCCTGCCCCGATGGATGCCTGGCGGGCCGGATTCTGCCCTTCACCAGCCGCCAGGATCTGCCCGAGGATAACCTCGGAAACATCACCGGCGGCGGTTTCAGATCTGTTCAGCGCCTCGCGGATCACAATTTCACCCAGTTTATGCGCCGGGAGAGAAGAAAGGGCACCGTTAAAAGAACCCACAGGTGTCCGTACGGCACTTGTAATCACGACACTCATTATTCATCCTTTCATTCGATTATACATAATTTATGTACAAAAATTGTACCCCATATGTAATTTTCGAAACAAAAATCCGTTAACAACGAAATAACGTTATATTTTCGCAAGCGCAACATATTTTGTTGCAGATGCGTTAAAAAATTCGATTTACGGAATAATCTACTGTATCAGGCTTCACTTCACTCGGGTCTGATCCACGCGGCGATGTCCGACCATAGACCGACCTCTGCCTGTCCACCGGCAATCATGCCGATATGCCCTGACGGTGGATAAACAACCTGTGCCTCGCGCACCTGATCGGCGAGAGCCAGAGCAGATTTCGGCGGAACAATCCTATCCGATTTCGGAACCGCTATCAGTAGGGGAATTGTGATATTTTGAGGACAAATCCTCTGTCCGCCAACGTCCCATTCTCCCAGAACAGGTTTATTCTTTCCATACCAATCGGAGAAACATTCTTCTGCAACTTTTTTGACCAGCGGAACGCCATCATTCAGCCAGTCTTCCAGAGCAACAAATTCCTGTGCCCTGTCACTTTGCATCGTCATCCGATTGAACAAGCTGAATTTCTTCAAGCACAAATTGGGATCCAGGCTTGCAAACAAAGCCTGGAGCATATCAACCGGCAACTCACCCCAGTTCTCCAACATGGGTTTCCAGACCGTATCCTGATGGAGGAACTGAGCAGCAGGACTGCTGAGGCCTTCCTTAAAATCCCAGGGGGAAGCAAGTGTGATCAGGCTGGCAAGCTTTTCCTGTCGCAGCGCGGCCAATGCAACGCTCAGGGTTCCCCCCATGCAATATCCCATCAGATGGACGGGCGCAGCCTTTGCCTGATCCCGAACAGCCTCAAGAGCGGGTAGCAGAATATCAATGATATAATTTTCAAGGGAATATTCCCTTTCCGCTTCTCCCGGCTCTCCCCAGTTAAGAAGAAACGGCCGGATACCGTTGGCTGCCAGATACCGGACCAGGCTCCGCTTTTCAGACAGATCCAGGATATAGCTCCGGTTGACCAGAGACGGCACAATGAACACGGCAGGCGCCGTATCTGTCAACCCCCCGCTATAATCCAACAGTTCGGCAGTCCCTTTTGTCCAGACGGGTGACGGGTCTGTCACATCCCGACGATAAGGGTGCTCATGATATTTACGAATGCCGGACAGCATTTCGGAAACAAGATGCTGCCCTCGCTCGCCAACTTTCAGCAAAAGCTCTTGCCGATCAAAATCCTCCATATGCCGCACCAGGTCATTCGCCTCTTCCCTGATTTCCGACAGCCAGGAAATCCGGGACTTTTGGGCAGCCGGAAGGGCAGCAAGAGCGCTTCCCAATGTCGCAGAAGCCAGTCCCAGATGCAGTCCAAGCGGTCTTGGCCCGATCCTTTTCAGGCTGTCCGGCTGCGGTATCATTCTTCCGGGCCCCCGCCAGATATCCCATCCTCGCCTGGCTGCTCATCGTCAACGGAAAGGGCAAGTTCCTCAGCAATCCGTTTACCGTCCGCCATCAGATCTTCGAAACCGGAAGACGGAGACTGAGCAAAGAGGGTAACCTGTTGTTGCCAGAGTTGGAAAAACCGGTCGGCAACCTCTTCTATCGGCATTTTTCTGGACATTTTATAAGTATAGCGCCTCCACCTCAGACAAACCAGCATCCCATGTCCGGGCAAGACTCTGACACCAATACTCAGTCTTTAAGATGATCATGTAAGTCGACAGACCAATGATGGCAGGACCAGAAGGCATTGATCCAGATTAGGGTATCTTGCCGTCAGGCTTGTATAATCGTTTGGCGCTGGCACCCCATCCCTTCAATGCCAAGCTCAACAACATCGCCGGGACTGAGATACACAGGCTCCGGTTTCATCCCCATGCCAACGCCGGGAGGCGTGCCGGTCGCGATGACATCACCCGGTTGGAGGCTCATATATTGCGACAGATAGGACACAATATATGCCACGCCAAAGATCATGGTGTTTGTGGAACCGTCCTGCATCCGGGTCCCGTTCACATCAAGATACAGGGACAGGTTTTGCGGATCTGCGACCTCGTCACGCGTGACAAGCCAGGGACCTATTGGACCGAAGGTATCCGCAGATTTTCCTTTCGTCCATTGGCCCTGCCGCTGAATTTGAAAATCTCGTTCAGATACGTCATTGACCACGCAGTAGCCGGCGACATAGCTCAGCGCATCCGCCTCCGAGATATATTTGGCTTTCTTGCCAATCACGATTCCCAGTTCGACTTCCCAATCCAGTCTGCTCGAGTGTCGGGGACGCTCAGTGTCATCGTTAGGACCGCAAATGGCGGAGGTTGCTTTGGAGAAAATGATCGGTTCAGACGGCAAGTCCATACCCGCTTCCTCGGCATGGTCGGAATAGTTCAGACCGATACAGATAAACTTCCCGACATTGCCAACACAGGGGCCATAGCGATCCACGGTGATTTCCGTCAGCATGCGTGCATCGATCTCTCTGAGCCGGGCAAGCGCATGATCGTTCAGCATATCGCCCGAGATGTCGGAGATATGTTGCGACAGATCACGGGCGATGCCATCCGCATCTATCATCCCTGGTTTTTCCTGACCCTTAGGACCGTAACGAAAGAGTTTCATGGATTTGCTCCTGCGAGTGTGTTCACATGCTTAACGAAGAGCGTACAGGCTTCGCGGACATCCGCGTCAGATGTCGCAATCGAAAAACGAATTTGCTGGCGGGTTGTCTGGCCGAAAGTGCTGCCTGGCGCTGCGGCAACACCAGTGTCGTCCAAAAGACGCGCAACATAGACGTCACTGTCGAGCCCGGTGCGACTGATATCCGCCATGACATAGAATGCTCCTTTGGGTACCGTCATCAGTAATCCGGCTTCATTCAGAATGTCTGATGCGATTGACGCACGCCGTCTGAAAGTTTCACGCATGACGTCAAGGTCACTTTGATCCAAATCCAGCGCAAGTTCCGCCGATATTTGACTAGCGGTGCATGGACATGACGTCAGCGGCTCTGCAAGCGCACCGACAGCGGCGACGATCTCAGGTTCTGCAATGAGCCAGCCAATACGCCATCCGGTCATTGCATAGGTTTTGGAGACACCGGACACAATGATTGTTTTTGCCGGATCATGGATCTCTCGCATCGAGGTATGACCGCCCTCAAAAACGAAGTCTGAATAGATTTCATCTGACAGGATGAGAAGGTTATGCCGGTCGGCAATCCTTGAGATTGCCTTTAGATGCTCTGCATCCGCAACACCACCTGTTGGATTGCCAGGAAAGTTAATCATGAGCATCCGCGTGCGGTGCGTGATGCGAGTTTCCAAATCATTCAGGTCTATCAAAAATTCCTTCCTGGGATCGAGCCGGTAGGGCACTGGTATGCCGCCTGCCAAAGTGATCGCACTTTCATAGTTAGGCCAACCCGGGTCCGGCACAAGCACCTCATCCCCCGGAGAAATGGTAGCAAGAATACTCATGGCAAGAGCATTCACCGCACCCGTCGTGATACCAATCTGGTCAGCCGCCGTCTTAATATCCGTTTTTGATTGTACCAGTGCAGCGACCCGACTGCGCAACGAGGGCATACCAAGGTTAGGTGTGTAACCGGGCATATCACTCAAACGCTCTTTAAGCGCTTCAGTGATCGCCGTTGGAGTTGGGAAATCAGGTTGACCAACTTCCAAATGATATGTCCGCAACCCTTTAGCTTCGCGTGCTGCTGCAAGTGCCATGACCTTGCGGATACCAGATGGCCGCAATTTGGCAACTCTCGTTGCCAGTTCATATTCCATTTTCGGTTCTCCAATATCACATTGGGTTTTTGGAAATAGCCAATAGTGAAGCCTGGGAAATGCTTCATTTCTTCGACTATCATTGTTCTTATTGATTATTCTTGTGTCTTCGCGGCTTGTCACTTCGTCGCTTCACTGGAACTTATAGCCATTTTGGCTATTCTGATGTCAGAATGACCATGACGAGGGCAGATCCATGTCAAACGAGATAGATGAATCCATTCTTACAGAACTCCGCCGGGATTCCCGCGCTACCGTGGCACATCTCTCCGAAACGGTCGGGCGATCGCGAACTGCGGTTAGAGCAAGAATTGCCAGACTGGAAAATCAGGGAAAGATCCTTCGCTATACCATTGAGGAACCCGACCGGGCCCGTGAGGGAGGTGTTGGCGCAATCGTTATGGTCGGGGTGACAGACTATCGTCAATCAGCACAGTTGATTTCGCTCCTGCACAGCATACCAGAAGTCCTGAGCTGCTTTGGTGTCGCCGGCGAATACGATTTCGCGCTGCTCGTTGCACGCATCGACAATGCTTCATTACAACGGATTTTGGAACGCATTCTCAAGCTTGAAATCGTGAGCAAAACAACAACCTCACTTGCGCTATATCAAGAATTTTAAGGCAAAACACCTGAGAGATCAGGGTTTCTCGACTTCCCCCATGAAGATCGGAGACGCTCCTTTGCTTTGAAAGTTTAAGAGATGGATGGTCAATCGGGGCAAGGTCCAGAGCCTCCTCAGGATAATGATTGCCAAAATTAAAACCGCATTGCACAATGTTTGCTTGCGGCGCAGCAATAACAGGGCGGGAGATAATTTTGGCGGATACGACTTCAGAAACGACAGAAGCAATCATCATCAAGAAATACGCGAACCGTCGCCTTTATAATACAGCGACATCGTCTTATGTAACTCTGGACCATCTCAGTCAGATGGTTAAGGAGGGGATCGATTTCGTCGTTTATGACGCCAAATCCAATGAAGACATTACCCGCTCGGTCCTGACCCAGATTATCTTCGAGGAAGAAGCGAAAGGCCAGAATCTGCTGCCGATCAATTTTCTGCGCCAGTTGATCCGCTTCTATGGGGACAGCCTGCAGACCGTTGTGCCGGATTATCTTGATATGTCCATGCGATCCTTCTCCAGCAATCAGGAAAAAATGCGCGAAGTCCTGCCGGAAAATGTCCTCGACAACCCGCTCTACCGACAGTTTGAGGAAATGGGTCGCCAGAATATGGCCATGTTCACCCAGGCCATGAAAATGTTTACGCCTGCCGGATTTGGCAATACGTCTCAACCGGAACCCGAAGCACCTGCACCGGAGGCAGAACCGGATGCTACCCAGATGATGAAAGAGCTGAAAGATCAGCTTGCCAGCATGCAGGAACGCATCGACGAATTGGGCAAAAAAGACGGCTAGTCACCGATCTATGCGTTTATCACTACACATTATTGTGAAGATCTTGCATCAGACTTTGTTCATACTTATTTGCAAATCTGATATTGTTAATTTGCGTAAAATTTTATTAACTGTTCGTTAATATCTGTTCTCCAGAATGCAGGCATGATACTCTGCCGACCTCCGGAGAATCCTGGAAAACAGGTTTACGATTAACCGTATCAAGTAACAGTTATATTGTTTCAGATTGGCAACTGATGTCAGGTTAATTGGAGAATATGGAGCTCGCCCGCACGATACCCTATCCGGCCCCGATCCCTAATCCTTCTGCCCTCCGGCAGGTGGAGACCGGCGCTTATGTGGATATTCGGACGGACGCGCAACAACCGCGCGCCTTTCATCGACCTGTCGAAGAGGGTGATCAGCAAGGCATTACCGGTCGCCGTCGCCATGCTGTCATCGTGGAAACAGACGTCCGGCGCCCGACCGTCACATCCGTCTTTGTCAATCCGCAAACCGCACCCAAGCGGCAGCTCACGGGTTTATCCCAGCCGCCGGTTGGTCAGGCTTCATCTGCATTTGTGGCACAACAGCTATCGCAGGATCTGTCCTTATCTGAATCCGAAACTGATGATGATCAGAATGCAGCCCATCAGGAAGCCTCAGCCGCTTACAGCGACACATTAGGCCTGACGGCAACCGTGCTTGGTTTCCAGGGTTTTCGGGAAAGAATAGCCTAAAGCCAATCCTAGGTTCAGCCTCCTAGATATGACAGGTCGCCAGGCCTCTTTTTTCCAGATATTGCTGGTGATAGTCCTCTGCCATAAAAAAATCTCCGGCTTTGGTGATTTCCGTAACGATGGGGTTCGGAAAAACCTTTGCCTGATCCAACGCCTGTTTTGAGGATTCTGCCAGTTCTTTCTGTTCATCCGTACGATAAAAGATGGCTGAGCGATATTGTGTTCCAACATCCGGCCCCTGCCTGTTCAATGTCGTCGGATTATGATTTTGCCAGAAAACACTCAGAAGCTGCGCGTAAGCGACGATCGAAGGATCGAAGGTAACCGCCACCACTTCGGCATGATTGGTCCGGCCTGTACAGACGTCCTGATAGCTGGGGTTCAGCGTATCTCCTCCCTGATAGCCTACGGCGGTTGATAAAACGCCCTGAACCTGTCTGAAAGCTGCCTCAACGCCCCAGAAGCATCCTGCAGCAAAATAAGCAATCTCTGTCTTTTCAGTCATATCAGGCCCTTTCAAGCTATTCGGAAGGTCGGTTTCTTCGGACATAATCACCCGAATAGCCTCCGACAAGCAACCACCGGATAACAATATTGTAATTGGCTCTGTCAAAATTCTGTTTAGAATGAACGAACAGAACCAATTTAGATGATCAATGGCCTACCGTACAAAAAACGCTCACCTTGCCAGCCTTTCACTTGATCCGGATTCAATCGATCCTTTGCACCGCCAACTGTTTATGGTCCTGCGGGAAGCTATTCTGGATGGCCGGATCAAGCCCGGTGTCCGCTTGCCGTCCAGTCGGATATTGGCATCTGATCTGAAAGTATCCCGCAATACGGTCCTCACGGCTTTTGATCAGCTAACGGCAGAGGGTTATATTACCAGCCGGGTCGGGGCAGGCTCATACGTTTCAGATCAGCTGCCCGATGATTTTCTGGAACGGCGCAAGAAAGAACAGCAGACGACGTCCGGTCTTCCAAAGAGAGAGATTCATCTGTCCCGGATGGCCCAGAAGCTCCGCAAACAAGCAGACGGAGACATCTATCGCGGGAAGAACTTCTCTCCGGGCACGCCGGAGTTCGATCAGTTTCCTTTTGAAGACTGGGCCCGTCTGCTCGGCCGGCACTGGCGCAGACCTAAGCCAGAATTTCTGGTCGGCAATCCCATCGGCGGCTCCCGCGTTTTAAGAGAAGCGCTTGCCGATCATCTTGGTCAGACAAGAGCCGTCCGCTGCACACCGGATCAGGTTATTGTCCTCTCCGGCTCCCAGCAGGCCATTCATCTGGTGATCACTGCCTTCGCAGAAGCGGGAGACCGGATCTGGATGGAGGAGCCCGGTTATCCCGGTATTCGCAACTCAATCCTCTATGCCGGCGCCACGCCTGTCGCCGTTCCGGTGGACGAGGAAGGGTTTCACCTGGAAACAGCCAAAAAAATGGCACCGGAGGCACGTCTTGCCTGCATCTCCCCATCCCATCAGTATCCGCTGGGCCACACCATGTCTCTGCCCCGGCGGCTGGACCTTCTCAAATGGGCCCGCGAGGAAAACCGGTTCATCCTGGAAGACGATTATGACAGCGAGTATCGCTATACAGGCCGTCCTCTTTCTTCCCTGCAGGGGCTCGATACGGATAACCGGGTCCTCTATGTAGGCACTATGTCCAAAGTTATGTTTCCGGGATTACGGATCGGTTATCTGGTGGTACCGCCAGATCTGGTGGATGTCTTTCTGTCGCTTCGCAAGGATGTGGACGGCCATTCGCCGGCTGTTGCAGAAGCGGCCCTGGCCGAGTTTATCTCGGAAGGATATCTCGCTGCCCATATCCGGCGCATGAGACTGCTTTATGAACAACGGCAGGAAACCCTGGTGTCCCTGCTGCAGGAAAAAGCGTCCGAATATCTGTCTGTCACTCCGCAGGAATCAGGCATGCATGTCATCGCCTGGACGAAACCGCCCCTGAAAGACCGAGATATTGAAACAGAAGCCAGAAAAGCCGGGCTACTGCTGAGATGCCTGTCCGGTTTTTATGAAAAGCCTACCGATAAAAGCGGCCTTCTGATCGGATTTGCCGGAACCCGGGCAGAAGATATGCCACAATTGGTCGATAAGCTGGTTTACATCCTGAAAAATCAATCCGGCCAACGTTGAGAAAGGGAGCCTTTATGTTTCTGCGTTTCTTCAAAAAAACACAGTATCTGATACCGCTGGCAGTAATGATCGGACTCCTCGGCCAGACGGCTCAGGCGGAAGAAACAGCCCTCGCCATGCATGGTACAGCCAAGTATCAGCCCGGCTTTACCCATTTCTCCTATACCAATCCGGATGCGCCAAAAGGCGGTACACTCCGCCTTCCCGTGATCGGCAGCTTTAACAGCCTCAATCCTTTTCTGGTGAAAGGGGTGGCGGCCAGCGGACTGGGTCTGGTGTATCAGTCCCTGCTGACCCGCTCCAGAGATGAACCTTTCACCCTGTATGCCAGCCTGGCCAAAAGGTATGAGATCGCGCCGGACCGGCGGTGGATCTCCTTCACGCTGGATGAGCGGGCCCGCTTTTCCGATGGTAGCCCGCTAACAGTGGCAGATGTTTATTTCTCTTTCAACACGCTGCGCACCAAAGGCCGCCCCAATCACCGGACCTATTACGGACAGGTTGGGAAAGCGGAAATTCTAGGGGAGAACCAGATCCGCTTCACCTTCAAAGGAGACAATATCTGGGAATTGCCGCTGATTATCGGCCTGATGCCCATCCTGTCCAAACGCTATTTCGAGACAGTCGATTTTACCGAAACCACATTGCAAGCCCCGCTCGGGACCGGCCCTTATCTGGTAGACAAGATCGAGCCTGGGCGGCAGATCATTTATAAACGCAACCCGGACTTCTGGGGCCAGGATCTCGCTCCATACCAGGGCCGGTATAACTTTGATAAAGTCATCTTCGATTACTTCCGGGACAGAAATGTGGCTTTCGAAGCCTTCAAGACCGGACAGCTGGATACCTGGTTTGAAGAAGACCCCAGCCAATGGACTCATATCCTCGATCTGCAAAAGCAAGGTATCGGTAGCTTCAAAGCCCAGCATATTGCCATGAAAAACCCGGCGCCCATGCTTAATCTTGTTTTCAATACAAGACGCCCGGCTTTCTCCAACATCAAGACCCGGGAAGCCCTGATCGCGGCTTATGATTTCAACTGGACCAATACGGCCCTGTTTCACGGACTTTACAACAGAACTCACAGCTTCTTCCAAAGTTCGGAACTCGCGGGGGATAAGCCTCCCTCGACCGCTGAGATAGCGTTACTGGAGCCCTTTCGGGAGGAGTTACCTGACGGGATCTTCAAACAAGCCTACCGACCACCGGAAAGTGACGGCAGCGGCCAGGACAGGAAACGCCTGCGAGAGGCAAAAACTCTCCTTAAAGAAGCAGGTTGGGTCCTGAAAAGCGGGAAACTGACAGATCCGAAAACCGGCTTCCCGCTCTCCCTGGAGATCCTTGTGAAATCTCCGGAGGAAATCCGCCTTCTGTCGTCTTATCGGAAAACCCTGGCCCGCCTCGGCATTACTATCAGCCTTCGCCAGATGGACAGCGCCGGCTATCAGAAGCGGATCACTGACTATGATTATGACATGATGATTGCCCTGTGGGACCAAAGCCTGTCCCCCGGCAACGAGCAGGATTTTTACTGGAGCCGGGCCGCGGCGGACACACCGGGCACCCGAAACTATCCGGGGATCCGGCTTAAATCGGTGGATCACCTCATCAAACTGATCAAAAACGCCAAAAGCCGCAGAGATCTGGTGACCGCCACCAGAGCCCTGGACCGGGTTCTTATGTGGGGACAGTTCGGCGTCCCGCTACATCATGTTCACGGACAATGGCTGGCTCACGGAAAGACAATCAAGCTACCAGAACAGCCGTCTTTCTGGGGGACCAGCCTTGATGTATGGTGGCATGGGCCCTCTTGACGGGGAATTCCCTTATCCTTATCTGTAAAGTCTTCTCAATACAGGAATTCACGTATGCTCACCGTTCTCTCTCCCGCAAAGAAGCTTGATTTTGACCGTACTCTGGCACCGGAAAATCATACGGAACTGACCTTTAAAAAAGAGACCGAGGCGTTGCTTGAAACGGCCAGAAAGCTAAAAGCATCTGATCTCAAGCGACTGATGAGCATCAGCGATGATCTGAGTGACTTGAACTATAAACGCTTTCAGTCCCTGTCTTTTCCCTTCACACCCGACAATGCCAAGCAGGCGGCTTTTGCCTTTAACGGGGATACCTATACCGGATTTGATGCCCCGTCTCTGGAGGAGGAAGAATTGGCTTACGCGCAGGATCACGTAAGGATCCTGTCCGGACTGTACGGCCTCTTACGGCCTCTTGATCTGATCCAGCCTTATCGCCTGGAAATGGGAACCCGCCTCGCCAACCCGCGCGGCGAAAATCTCTATGATTTCTGGGGAGATCGGATTGCCCTTGAGGTAAACCGGGAGCTTGAAGGACATGGCAGCCCCGTCCTGATCAATGCTGCGTCCAATGAGTATTTCAAAGCCGTGAAAAAATCAGCCCTCACCGTTCCGGTGATCACACCCGTCTTCAAGGAAATCCGGAACGGTGTCGCCAAAGTCATCAGTTTCCCAGCCAAACGAGCCCGCGGAATGATGGCCCGCTTTATCAGCCAGAACCGCATCGACAGGCCGGACGGGATCAAGGACTTTGATCTTGCCGGATATCGCTTCCAGCCTTCTGTTTCCTCCGAAACTGAATATCAGTTCCACCGGCAGGTGGATTAATAAGCGTTCTTTAGAAGCGGTTTTTATCGCGGCTGCGCCAGATCTCAGCCGCTTCTTTATCAAGCTTTTCAAGGGAAAGATCCGGCTGTTTCATTTTGAGGGCAACAGCCAAGGTGCCGATGATCGCCTGCTCCGGCACCGGTAACACCAGATCACCGCGCCACAATTCAACAAGTCGGGCTGGTTCAAGATCCTCTTCGCGCCATTTATAAGTGGTCTCACTGGTCAGCGCAGGCCATTCCAGTTCTATGGCTTCACCCTCCAGCAAAGCATCCACCCGGGCTTTTTTCATGGGATTACGCATCACTTCCCCGCCGCCGCCTTTAAATATCATAGCGTTCTGCTGCCCAAGATGCCGGGCTGTTTCGAGATGCGTTGCCCGGTAAGGCGGATGAAACACACCCTGCATCTGACAGGGAGCGTTCAAAGGATTGAGGTCCCGCCCGAAGGTGTTCACGGCGGTCCGAACCCCAAGGAAAGGTCTCAGTTCAAACAGTGCCTGCAAAGGCGGGCAGAAATGCTCAAGCCCGATATAAACAAGAGATGTTTCCTGTAGCGACGAAGCCACTTGTGAAAGAGAAGTCACTTCGGGAATATCAAAGGCCTGCAGTCCCGGGCGTGTTGGCGCAAGTCCTTCTGAATATCCGGCAATACCATGCATCAGAATCTTGTATCCCTGATCAGCCAGCAGGATGGCAGCCAGGATAAACCAGGGCTGCTGACGGTGCCTGTCCGCGTAGGAAGGCCAGTCAAAATCTACCGAGACAGCATTATCAGGAATATCCAGGAAGCGGTCCTGGGCAGCGGCAACCATGCCGGCCAGTTCTGCACCGGTTTCCCCCTTACGCCGAAGCAGCATCAGAAAGGCGCCCAACTGCAACGGTTCCACGTTTCCTGAAAGGATCATGGTCATGGCGTCCTTTGCTTCCTCAAAAGACAGATCGCGCCACATATTCGGGCCTTTTCCAAGCGCCTTCACATAAGGGGCAAAAGGATGGTCTACGCTCATCGGCTTACTCCGGTTTTATTGAGTAAGAGATGTAAGGGAAAGCGGCGACTGGAACAAGAAACTTCCCGCCGATTATTGGAAGCGTTCCATCAGGCGGCGCAGATAATCCAGCTCCAGACTATCTCGGGTGGGGTCCGACAAACGCCTGCGAAGTTCTTCCTGAATCTGTCGGGCCCTGGACAGGGCATTGCCTTCTATTTTCATATCTTCCGTGGAATGACCATTACCATTTCCAAGTGGCCTACCGAGAGGATCACGGCCCGGACCGCCCTGGCGACCGGGGGCAGCCATCTGCCCGTTTGATCCCTGCATCATTTGCTGCGCCAGTCCTTCCGCCGCTTCCCGGAGTTGCTCCAATGCCTGTCCTTCAGCCTCCATGGCACCTTGTCCGTTTCCTTGTTCCAAAGACTGACGGGCCTGGTTCATGGAACGTTCGGCCTTTCCGAAAGGAGCGGGAATTTCACCGTTCAGACCCAGTTCTCCCATCATCTCGCCGAGCATCTGGCGCAAAGCTTCCTGACGGCCGGACAAACCGGACAGGCCTTGCCCCTGCCGGGATTGCTGACCCTGCTCGCCCGGTTGCTGCCCGGATTGTTCTCCGCCTTCCGGGCGGTTTCCGGATTGGGAGCGGCGAAACGTTTCATCCAGCAGGTTCTGCTGCTGACGCATCATTTCACCCAGTTGCCGGAGCATTTCCTGCCCCTGCTGCTGTCCGGGAGACAGGGGCATGGCCCTCGCCGTTCTCAGATTTTCGAGCATATCCTGCAACTGGCTGAGGAGCTGGCGCGCCGCATCCCGTGCCCCCGTCCGGGCAAACTGATCAATACGGTCCAGCATATTCTGAAGATCCTGCTGATCAATCTGCCGGGCATTTGGATCCTGCAAAGCCTGCTCAGGCATATTTTCCTGGGATTTGGCCAGGGCCTGAAGGAAGTCGTTCATCGCCTGCTTCAGATCTTCAACAAGCTTCTTGATTTCCGCATCGCTGGCATCCCGGTTCAGCGCCTCCATAAGGGCACGCTCCGCTTCCCTGAGCGCAATTTCCGCCGCGCTCAGATCGCCGTTTTCAAGACGCAACGCCGTATCCCAGAGAATCTGTATCACTTCATCCACCGGCTCCTGCCCCGTGCCGTAGGCCAGTGTTCCCCGGGCCATGGAAAGCATCATCATCGCCGTGAAGTCATTATTGAGGCTCTCATGAAGCTGACTGATCGCAGAAAGTGCAATGATAACCTCTCGCTTGTTGGCTACCGGATCCGCCACTAATTTCTTGCGCAGTTCGATAAGGGCACGGGCTATCGGATGGGAGAAATTTCTCTCCGGCAGGGTAAAGGAAACAGTATCCGAATATCCCTTTTGTCCAATCGCATCTTCTGCAACCAGTGTCAGGTCAACCTCAAACCCGGCCCAAGGATGGGCTGTCAGATCATGATAGCTTTTTCCCTTTGCCTCTGTTGTGCCAGTCGCCAGAGGCAGTTTGACAAGAACTTCCTCTGTCTGGCCTTTTCGGATCATCCGACCCTGCAGGCCCATAAGTCCGTAATCATCGAAAGCGGAATATTGCAGACGAAAAGCCAGCCTTTCCGTGATCTCCGGCAAAGCCAGGAATTTCACTGCAGGCACGGCATCGGGACGGATAACGATCTGCCAGCCGCCCAATTCCTCACCATCTTTGTGAATAGCCAAGACACCACTGGTTTCGAGGGTTGTTTCCAGCTCAAAATTAGTATCTTCAACCTGGGTAAAGGGTTGTTCACCACCGGAAAAATGCAGGACGGGCTGTTCTTCATCACCTCCGGAAACGCGGGCAATAAGAGTGCTGCCTGTCGGAACTATTATTTCTCTACGGTCTGCAACCTCAGCATCTCTCTCATCCTTCTGCAGCAGGAAAGGTGCTTTACCTGTATAATCCGGCGGCGTAATCCAGATATCCAGTTCCACCAGGTCGGCATAAGTCGGAAAGTCGGGCGTAAAAGCAGATACAAGCCGCTCTTTACGATAATCCCCAGCCATTACGAATCCGGCAATAAGCAGAAGGATAGAGGCGGCGCGCAGGCCAAAACGATCCCCCTCGCCGAGGCCGAAACGCGGAAGGCCTATTTTGACGGACTTCATCTGATCCATCAGTCGCTTGCGATGTGCCTTCCAAAGAGATTCCGTCTGGATCTCTGGATGAGAAGCTTCCGACAGTGTTTCCCTGAGCGATCTGATCGGCCTGTGACGAAGACCATTCCGGTTTTCCAGAAACCGCAATATCTCAGTTTCTTCCGGCCAGTGAAAATCCCGCCAGAGCCGATAATAGCCATAGACGGCAAGCCCGGCAAAAGCCGCTAATCCAAGAAGATGCAGAACCGGCGGCAATTGCCCCCACAATCCGGCAAATGTCGCGGCGAAAAACAGAAGGAGGGCACACAGGAAAAATCGGGTCGCAATCCACAGGCGCTCGAGAACAAGGGTACAAGCCGCCAGCCTCAAGCGACGTTTCAGCCAAGAATCAAACCTGCCCGTACCTGTCTCCATTCATCCTCTCATCCGGACCGGATAAGCGGGCAGAAGACTATCCCTGCTCGCTTTCCAGCCATGACGGTATCTTATCAAGATCCAAGAGCGCCTCCAAGGATGGACGTTCCCGGATCACCGCATATTGATCACCCTTCACCAGAACCTCCGGTACCAGCGGACGGGTGTTGTACGTCGAGGCCAT
>DIYE01000218.1 GCA_002428885.1 Alphaproteobacteria bacterium UBA6062 | reverse complement strand
GTTCGCAAGCCATAGAAAATACCGGATAACAGATCACGGCCCTGGTCATCGGTACCGAGCCAATAGGTCATGGTTGCCCCTTTGGCGCCCGGTTCAAGCCGACCATCCAGGAAATCTATCTGCGTCAGGTCATAAGGGTCCTGTGGGGTGATCCAGGGCGCAAAAACCGCGGCGAAAATCAGTGCGACAAAAACAATAAGACCGACGACGGCAAGCTTTTTCTCGGCAAAATCCGAAGCAAACTGACGCCACGGGTTAATACTCTTTTCGCCCATTGAGGTAACGGTCATCAGTTGGACCCTCCCAGACGAACACGCGGATCCAGAACGGAATAAAGGATATCCACGATGAAATTGATCAGAATAAACATGGTAACGGTCAGCAACAGATAAGCGACGACCACGGGGCGGTCCAGGTTACTGATGCTGTCGATCAGCAATTTGCCGATACCAGGCCAGGCAAAGACGGTTTCCGTGACAACTGCAAAGGCAATAACACTGCCAAGCTCCAGCCCCAGAACTGTAACGATAGGGATCAGGATGTTCTTGAGGACATGAACGCAGATAATCCGAGTGTCCGAAACACCTTTTGCTCTTGCGAATTTAATATAGTCCTGCAGTAGGACTTCCTTCGTGCCGGATCTTGCCAGCCGGATGACGAGGGACATCTTGAACAGCGCCAGATTAAAAGCGGGCAGCAGCAGATGTGAAAGGCCATCCCAGGACAGGAAGCTGACTTCTATCCCCATGACATTGACCGTATCCCCGCGTCCCGAGGCAGGCAGCCAGCCGAGAGATACGGAGAAGAACATGATCAGGATCAGTCCCACCCAGAATGTGGGCAGACTGAAGCCCAAAATTGATCCGGTCATGATGGTCCTGCCGATGAAACTGTCATCCTTCAGGCCGGCTATCATGCCAAGTGGAACACCGAAAATAATGGCAAGGCCGACGGCGACCATGGCCAGTTCCAGTGTGGCGGGGAGACGGGTAAAAATAATCTCCAGCGCCGGAATATTATGAACAAACGAATTTCCCAGATCACCCTGCAGGGCATTGCTCAGAAACAGGCCATATTGAGCCCAGAGAGGTTTATCGAGGCCAAGGCGTTTAATGGTTTCTTCCTGCTCAGCGATATCCGCCTCAGGATTGATCAGGATGTCGACCGGATTCCCGATCGCATACACGCCTGCAAAGACGATAATGGACATGACAAACAGAACGACAACGCTCTGAGACAGCCTGCGAATGGTAAAGGCAAGCAAGGGAAAGCCTCCTCAAGAAAAAGAAAACCGAGTTCTGAATGGAACCCGGTTTTCTTTTATATAGTCGTTAGTTGGCTTTGGTTACGCCGGTTGCAAGGGTGTACTGGTCTGCACGAGCGTTGTAGCTCAGACCTTTGCGATGCGCCCATGTTGTCACTTCATAGTGAAGCGGCAGAATGGAGTAATCATCCATGGCCTGGCGGCTGGCTTCCTGCAGGATCATTTCCCGTTTGGCGTCATCCACAGTGGACAGGGCTGTCAGGATCTTCTTGTCCAGATCCGCATTGCTGTAACGCCCGCGGTTTGTACCGCCAAGACCGGTTTTCTTGCTGCGTGTTCCGACCAGGGCGCGAAGCGGGTTGGACATTTCACCTGTACCGGCGCCCCAGCCTGCGAGATAGATGGAAAACTCGTATTTGTTACGGGTTTTGAAGAACACGCTTTTGGTCATCGCATTGACGGATGTTTTTACGCCGATGCGGGTGAACATCTGGGCAATAACCTGTGCCACTTTGGCGTCGTTGATATACCGGTCATTCGGTGTACCGAGGACCAGTTCGAAACCGTTAGGATAACCGGCTTCCGCCAGTAGTTTCTTCGCACCTTCCGGGTCATAAGCTTCCGGCTTCATGCCAGGATTTGTTCCAAAGAAACCCTGCGGCAGAAGTTCGCCGGCGGCAACCGCAACACCACCCATGATTTTGGCGACAATTGCCTCGCGGTTAATGGCTTTCGAGAGAGCCTGGCGAACGCGTTTGTCAAGGAACGGGTTCTTCTCACAGTCTTTAGATGCGCAAGGACCTTCACCTTCATATTTGGCGGCTGGTGCGCCTGTTCCCTTAACACCGTTGGAGGAGGGGCCGAACTGATCCATATGCAGATAAATCACCCGGTTGGACAGTCCCTGGGACAGTTCAAACTTAGCGTTGGATTTCAGCTTCTCCAGATCCTGGGTTGGCGGGGCATCGATAAAGTCAACATCACCGGACAACAGGGCAGCCATCCTTGCTGTTGCGTTGCTGATCGGTTTCATGACAACGCTGTCCCACTGGGCTTTGTCGCCCCAATAGGCGTCATTCCGTTTCAGGACCAGACGGTCGCCTTTTACAAATTCTCCAAAGGTATATGGACCTGTTCCAATGGCTGCTGAGCCTTTGTTGAAGTCCGCTGTCGCCGGGAAGGTTGTCAGGCCGCAATTTTCCTTGTCATACTTGATGTCACCGGTCACACCGCTGGCTTTTGCAGACAGAATGCCCCAGTTGGCGAAATAAGTCGGCAGAAGCGGTGTTGCATTTTCCGTATGGACGATCAGGGTATGCGCATCCGGCATTTCAAAATTCTTGATGGCTTTGGTAAAGCTGACGAAATTGGACGGGCTGTTCGGTACGTTCGGAATACGGCAAGCGGAAAAAATCACGTCTTTGGCCGTAAAATCGGAACCGTCATGGAACTTGACGCCCTTGCGGAGTTTAAATTCCCAGGTCGTTTCACCGGTTGGTTTCCAGGATTCGGCAAGCGCCGGACCCAGATTTTGCTTCTCGTCCTGATCAACAAGAGACTCAAACATATGGCGGCGTAACGCGTTGTTTGGGCCCAGGTTATGATAGTGAGGATCGATAGAGCTCGGCTCGGACGCCATGCCCATGGTCAGCGTTTCTGCTTGAGCGACGCCTGGCAAAGCGATTGAGACGGCCATGGCAGCAGCTGCCAGGCCCTTTTTTTGAATAAACATCTTATGCTCCCTGCTAAGGACTTTGCACCCCCCTTTAACCAAAGGATGTATTCAAAGGATGCCGTTATCATTATCCGGTTCGGTCGTTGCCGATCCGGACCTGGTGATACTGTAGACAAAATTATGCGTATATGTATAGTGCTTTTTTAAGGGTATGCGTTATGCGTATACTGTTCGAACGAAGGATATAATCCAGCCATGATATCAGGCCTCAAACATGTCTGAACTCACCAGTGGTCTTAACTTCCGGCAACTCGAGATTTTTAATGCGGTTGTCGAAGAAGGATCAACCACCCGATCTGCTATTCGGCTTGGGTTGTCCCAGCCTGCCGTTAGCCGGAATGTAAGCCAACTGGAACAGGATCTGGGTTTTGCTCTTTTTGATCGGGTCGGCGGACGATTGGTGCCAACGGAAATTGCCCTGCGCCTGCATGAGGAGACCCGAAAGGCCTTCGCAGGCATCGAAGAGGTTGTCAACAAGGCGCGCAATAAAGGCGGTGTGAGGAAAGGCCAGATCGATATCGCTGCTGTTCCGAGCCTCAGTCTCAGTTTTCTGCCGGAAGCCATGGAAAAGTTCATTCTGGACTATCCCGAGGTCTCCATTTCTATCGAGACCAGGACAAGCCGTATGTCCATGGAGATGGTTGCCAATGCCCGGGTGGATGTGGCGCTGGTGTCCATGCCGATCTCCCATCCCGGTATAAAAATGGAACTTCTGGAGGCGCCGGAAGCGGTCTGTGTCGTGCCCAAAGGGCATCCGCTGGCGAAAAAAAAGGAAGTGGAGATCAAGGATCTGATGGGGGAGCAGGTTATCCCTTTAATGAGGGGGCATAATTCCCGTCATCGCCTCGAAGAACTCTTTGCGGCCGAGGGACATATTCCGGAATTCCGCATTGAAACCTCAACCATTGAGATGGCTTGCGTCCTTGTGGAGCAGGGGCTTGGCATTACTATCGTCAATGCCATCACGGCTGAGCGGCACCGCAAGCTGGGCGTTGAGGTCATCCCGTTCCGTCATCCCATGAATTACGCGTATGCTTTTGCTTTTCCCGCCGGCAAACCCCCCTCCGAAATTACCCGCATTTTTGTCTCCTACATCAAGAAATTTGTGGATGGTAAATCCACGCCTTGAAACCGTACATCTCTGTAAACAGAAAGAAAAATGATGAATAATCAGGAAAATCCTGTCTTCAATGTTGAGCTCGAGGCACCGGACATCAGTGCTTATAAGGAAGGCAATACCGGTATCGATTACATTTCCACCTTTGATTCCGGTGCCCCTGGGCCACATGTGATGATCAGTGCCGTTGTGCACGGAAACGAACTTTGCGGTGCCATTGCTGTAGATCATCTGTTTAAACAGAATGTCCGGCCTTTGAAGGGCAAGCTAACGCTGGCCTTTATGAATGTGGCAGCTTATCACAGTTTTAATCCGGCGGATCCAACCAAATCTCGCTTTGTAGATGAGGATTTTAATCGAGTCTGGACACCGGAAACTCTTAACGGATCAAGAGACAGTGTTGAACTTAAACGGGCGAGGGAAGTGCTGCCGATTGTCGAGCAGGCGGATTATGTTCTGGATATCCATTCCATGCTGATTTCGCCGGCACCGCTGATGATGGCCGGTCCGGTCCAGAAAGGTCGGGAGCTTGCCAAACAGGTCGGTTTGCCGAAGTTTGTTATCTCCGACGCCGGGCATGCCAATGGAACACGGATGCGGGATTATGGGGATTTCATCAATCCGGATAGTCAGAAAAACGCCCTGTTGGTGGAATGCGGAACCCACTGGGCTCGTGAAACCGGCGAATTGGCTATCAAGAGCGCATACCGCTTTCTTGATATCTTTGATATGATTCCGAAAGATCTTGCCGAGAAATATGGCCCGTCTTCCTCTGACTTGCCGGAGCAGACATTTGTTGAAGTCAGCGGCCCTTACACCGTCCAGACGGATCATTTCCGGTATGCCGAAGCCTATAAAGGGATGGAGATCCTGGAGAGTGAAGGAACGGTGATTGGCTATGATGGCGAAACACCCGTAAAGACACCGTATGACAACTGTGTTATGGTTATGCCTTCCCTCAATATCAAAAAAGGGGAAAGTGCTGTCCGCTATGGTCGGGTTCTGGATTTTTAACGCCTGACCCTGGTTCTGAAGCGCGTTTTCCGGCTTTCCCCGCTCTTATCAAAGGTTTGCTATGAAACGCGTTCAACTGATCGGCTGTGCAGGGGCGGGCAAAACGACCCTTGCAGCGGCTCTTAGTCGTCAACTTGATATTCCCTGGCAGAGTCTGGATCAGCTATTTTTTAATCCGGGATGGGAGCTTGCGGACCCTGAAGAGAGGGACCGGCGACTGGCTCCTATTCTCAAGCAGGATTGCTGGGTCATTGAAGGCAATTATACGGGATCCATGCCCCAACGTCTGGCGCTGGCGGATACCCTGATCTTTCTCGATTTGCCGCCGCGCATTTACGTTCCCCGTGTCATCTGGCGCAGTCTGAAATATCGTGGGAAGGTTCGCTCTCATATGGCGGATGGCTGTCCAGAGCGTTTCGATTGGGAATTCCTTCATTATGTTCTGACATTCCGATCCCGAAACCGCAAAGAGCTTGTCCAGATCTATGAATCGTTTCAGAAAAACCGGATACATCTCACATCAAAAAGACAGGTGGCAGACTTTCTTAAAGCCGCTGTCTGAGCTCTATTCACGGTCATATCAAAATTCTACATTGACATTCATCTGATGAATTTGCATTTTATTCATCAGATGAATTCAAATGATTCATGCTTCTATTAGGAAGAATTCCAAAAAATAGAATAATTGAAGCAATATTAATCAGATGAATGTGTGTATGACAGGTGGGGCATCAGATGAATTTGCCGATGGAAAAGCCGCTTCAGGTGCGGGTCCAGGACGCGGTTATCGACTTTATCTCGGAGAATAAGCTGTCCGGCGGGGATCGTCTGCCGACGGAACCTGAGTTGCAGGAACTGCTCGGGGTTGGTCGTTCGACGTTGCGGGAGGCCATGGCCAATCTGGAAAGCCGCGGTGTTCTGGAGCGGATCCAGGGCAAGGGAACATTCATCAGACAAATTCCTATCCTTCTCGAAAACGGATTGGATGAATTGCGTTCGGTTTCCGAACATATCCGCGCTGTTGGCGCGGTTCCGTCCACGAGCCGCCTGGAAGTGACTTTCCTGCCGGCAGATGAAGAACTGGCAGAGCGCTTGCAGATTGAGGCAGGAGACGAGGTTGCCAAGATCGAACGGGTGCGCCGGGCGGACAATGCGCTGGCCGCCTATTGCATTGATATCGTTCCGAAGAAACTGCTGCCCGACGCAACAGAAGAAGAATTTTCAGGTTCCCTGTTCGAATTGTTCGGTGAACATGAACGTATCGTTTCCCATGCAGAAAGTGTCCTGCGCCCCACGGTTCTGACGCGCCGTGACCTCCCTGAGCTGAAAAGCGAAGTGGGACTCTTTCTGCTCTTTGACGAGGTTTTCTACGACTCCCGCGGCGTCCCCCTTTGCTACAGCAACGACTATTACAGCGCCGATATTTTCGATTTCAGAATTGTCCGCCGCCGTTAGAGCGTGTTTTGTGAAAGAAGGCATACCAAGAATGGACTATTATCAGCTCGATACTACAACCGCTGCCGATTACATCCGGGATTTGCCGGAAATGCAGACGTTGTTTTCAGGCTTTGATGATCTGGAGATCATAGAGGTCGGTGACGGCAATCTGAATTTCGTTTTTATCATCACCAACCGGCAGAATGTGCAGGAAACTGTTGTTCTCAAGCAAGCCGTTCCTTTTCTGCGAGTGGTTGGCGAGTCCTGGCCGCTGTCTCGCGAAAGGATGACCCACGAGGTCATGGCGCTGGAATTTCAGGAGAGCATTTGTCCTGGTCTGGTGCCGAAGGTCTATCATTCGTCGGATAATATGTCTCTGGTGATTATGCAGAATTTGAAAGATCATCAGATCCTGCGAGGTGAGATTATCAAAGGGAAAATCTTCCCGCATCTGTCAGAGCATATCTCGACTTTCCTGGCAGAGACGTTATTCAAATCCTCTGACCTGGCGCTTGATCATGATGTTAAAAAGCAGCAGGTCGGCAAGACCATCAACATAGAGCTTTGCAAGATCACCGAAGATTTCGTCTTTACCCATCCGTTCGAGGATAACGAGACGAATGAGTATAACGAAGCGCTCTCCCAGGACGCGATTGACCTGATCCAGAAAGATCCGGCGGTTCGCAGTGCCGTGGGTGAGATGAAATACGCCTTTATGACAAAGGCAGAAGCCTTGCTGCACGGTGATCTGCATATCGGATCCATCATGGCAAATGAGCAGGAAACCTTTGTCATTGATCCGGAATTTTCCTTCTACGGACCCATGGGGTTCGATCTTGGAGCTATGATCGGTAATCTGTTTCTCTCCTACTTCTCCCATGATTACCGGCAGCGGCAGATAGGTAAGGATCCATCCGCCTATCGCCGCTGGCTCCTGGAATGTGCGGAGGAAATCTGGATCGGGTTTGAGAAAAAATTTCTGGATCTCTGGCGAGCTCATGATGCGAAGGAAGGCGGTTCCTTATTTGGTAAGGATCTGGCAGGCGACAGTGCGGATGCTTTTCGGACCGTCTTTATGCAGCGTATCTTCAGCGACATGATTGGTTTCGCTGCCTGCAAGATGATGCGGCGGATTGTTGGTCTCGCCAAAGTCGCTGATATCGCCGATATCGAAGATCCTCAGGAGCGGGCCAAGGCGGAAGAAAATGCTCTGAAGATGGGTGCGGAAATGGTGGTTCGCCGGTCAGAATTTAAGTCTTTCTCCGATCTGGTCGATCTCGCCACTTCCATCTCTCCTTTGAGCGGAACGAAATGAGGGTGCTGTGAGCAAGGGCATTGAAGTTCGCAATATTGGTAAGAGTTTCGGGGCGACCCGGGCTCTGGACGGTGTGTCTTTTGATTTTCGGCCGGGGGAGATCTTCGCCATGGTCGGGGCCAATGGTGCCGGAAAGTCCACGCTGATCAAAATCATCTGCGGTTATTATCCCGACTATGAAGGTGAGATCCTTATTGACGGAGAGCCGGTTCGTTTTTCCTCGCCTCATGATGCAACGGCCAAAGGGATCGCAACGGTTCACCAGATCATAAACCAGGGTGTCGTTCAGACCATGACGGTCCGGGAAAACCTGGCATTGGCAGAGCTTTTGTCCGGTGAGGGCGGTTCTGTTCTCTATCAGCCGAAGAAGATTGATGCCCGGGCGCGGGAAATCGCTGCCAAGATGGGTCTTGATAATATTGATTTTGATCAGGAAGTTTCCGAGCTGGAGCAAAGCGAACGGCAGATGATTGCCATCGCCCGGGCGCTGGCAACGGACCCGAAGCTGCTGATCCTGGATGAACCAACCTCATCGATTTCCGAGCGGGAGACCGAATTTCTGTTTGAAACCCTGTTCCGTTTGCGGGAAATGGGTGTTTCTATCCTGTATGTGTCCCACCGTCTCCACGAAATCGAGCGGATCGCCGATCGGGTCGGAGTGATCCGTGATGGTACGTTCGGTGGTGTGTTGGAAAAACCGTTTAACGTGAAGCAGATTGTGACCGCCATGGTGGGCGATCTGGATCAGGATATTGACCGGCATGCACCGGATGTGTCCAGCCTCTCTGTACCGAAGCTGGAAATCCGCGATCTGGTGGTCGAACCTGGTCAGAAACCGATCAATATGAAAATCGAGGCGGGTGAGATCGTTGGTATAACA
>DIYE01000034.1 GCA_002428885.1 Alphaproteobacteria bacterium UBA6062 | reverse complement strand
GCGGGGCCGGGTGGCCTGACCATCGGGGATATCGGCAAGAAGCTGGATATTCCGGCTTCAACCCTCGGCTTTCATATCCGGGGGCTGGTTTCGGTCGGATTGCTGACCCAGGAAAAACAGGGACGCAGTGTGATCTGCCGGGCGGAGCTGGATGTTTTGTCACTGGTGATCCGGGATCTGGAAGCAGAATGCTGTATTGATATGGAGACAGCAACCACAGCCTCCTGTCAGACAGACACAGTATAGCCGGTTTTTTTTGAGATTATATAACCATTTTTCTAGTGATATAGGTATTAAAATGACAAGCCTTCACGATACGGACTCTTCGGAAAAAGGCCTTGGCAGACTGTCCTTAAGCGGGATAGTCCGTTTCCTGGATTTTCCGCTGACCGCCATTTTGCTGATATTCTCCGGTCTTGCCTTGCTGGCCCCGTCCCAAGTGATACCAAGCGCCGCCTTTACCTGGGATGCTTTCTTCAGCATCCTGCCTTTTCTGATTCTGTCCGTCGGGCTGGCCAGTGCCCTGAAAGCCTCGGGGGCAGACCAGATTGTCGCTAAAGCCTTTGATGGCAGACCGGTTCAGGCTATCGCCATCGCATCCCTGTTTGGCGCCCTGTCTCCCTTCTGCTCCTGTGGGGTTGTGCCGATTGTTGCCGGACTACTGGCCGCGGGTGTCCCCCTGGCGCCGGTTCTCGCCTTCTGTATCGCATCTCCCATTATGGATCCGGAGATGTTCATCATTACAGCGGCAAGCCTGGGGCTTGAATTCACCATGGTCAAAACACTGGCGGCGATCGGCATGGGAATGCTGACGGGTTATATGACCTTGTTGATCTCGCGCACCGGCTTTCTACAAGACAGCTTGAAGGACATTGCCAAACCATCCTGTTCCGCTTCCTCGTGCGGGACGCCAAAGGAAAAACCGGCTATTCTGTGGTCCTTCTGGCAGGAAAATGACCGCCTGGCCACGTTCACAAGAGAGATTGCCCGGTCCGGATGGTTTCTGGGCCGCTGGCTTGCCTTCGCGTTTCTGATAGAAAGTCTGATGGTTGCCTATATCCCCGGTGAGATGGCCGCCAACTGGCTGGGCGGTGATTCCCTGGTCACGTTGCCTGCAGCCGTGCTGTTGGGGGTTCCCGCTTACCTCAACGGCTATGCAGCCATCCCGCTCATTCGAGGCTTGATTGATCTTGGCATGTCACCGGCAACCGGACTTTCCTTTATGCTGGCCGGCAGTGTGACCAGTATTCCGGCCGCGGTGGCAGTCTGGGCTCTCGCCAAACCAAGACTGTTTGGGCTCTATCTGATGTTTGCCGGAATAGGATCCCTTCTCTCAGGCATCGCCTATCTTGCCTGGCTGAATTAGGCCATATACTCATATTTGATCTGCCTCTGGACAAAAGTCCTATTTATAGTACTTTTACACCCTTAAGGAAGAACAGGCGACAAGCCGGAGGCGGATCAAATGGCCGAAAACAAGGATATTTTGCGCGTTGCCAATTGCAGCGGCTTTTACGGGGACAGGCTGTCTGCCGCAAAAGAAATGGTGGCAGGGGGTCCGATTGATGTTCTGACCGGTGACTACCTTGCCGAACTGACCATGTCGATCCTCTACGCCAAAAAACGCAAAGATCCAAACGAAGGCTATGTGGGAACCTTCCTCAAACAGGTCCAGGATGTGCTGGCCCCCTGCCTCGAAAAGGGGATCAAGATTGTCAGCAATGCCGGAGGTCTCAATCCGAAAGGCATGGCCGACGCTGTTGAAAAAATCGCAGACGACCTCGGCCTTGACTGCAAGGTAGCCTATATTGACGGGGACGGCCTGATCCCACGCCTCAAAGACCTGCAGGGCGAGGGCGAGAATTTTGAGAATATCGATACCGGTAAGCCGCTCGCCGAAAGCGGCCTCAGGCCGGCAACAGCCAATGCCTATCTCGGAGGCTGGGGGATCAAGGAGGCCCTGGATCAGGGAGCGGACGTGGTCATCGCACCACGGGTGACCGATGCGGCCGTGGTTCTTGGACCCGCCGCCTGGAAATTCGGCTGGGCCCGGGATGATTTTGACGCCCTGGCCGGAGCCGTGGCAGCTGGACATCTGATTGAATGCGGCACCCAGGTTTGCGGTGGTAATTATGCTTTTTTCCAGGAAGTGCCAAGCTTCCATAATATGGGATATCCCATCGCCGAGATTGAAGCGGACGGCAGCTTCACCATCACCAAACATCCCGGTACCGGCGGCCTGGTCTCGGTCGGCACGGTAACCGCACAGCTTCTCTATGAAATTAATAGTCCAGCTTACAAAAATCCCGATGTCACCGCCCATTTCGACAGCTTAAGCATCGAACAGGCCGGAGAAGACCGGGTTCGGGTCAGCGGATGTCGCGGCAGCAATCCGCCGGACAGCCACAAGGTCTGCATGAATATCCTGGGCGGCTATCGCAACAGCATGGAACTTCTGATCACCGGCCTGGATATTGAGGAAAAGGCCAAGATCTTTACGGATGTGCTGTTTGACATGGTTGGCGGGAAAGAAGCGTTCGACGATGTCTCTACCGACCTTATCCGCACCGATAAAAAAGAAGCCCTTCGCAATGAGGAGACTTTCGCCAGCTTGCGGATTTCCGTTAAATCCTCTGATGCCAAGCTGGTCGGCCGTATCTTTTCTGCCAAGATCATAGAGCTGGCTCTGGCCAGTTATCCCGGTTTCTCAGGACGGACCGCCCCTGGTTCCGGTGGCCCCTTTATCATCCACTGGCCGGCCCTGGTGGATAGCCGCCATATCACGGAAACCGTCCATGTGAACGGACAGGAGATAAGTGTTCCACCGACCAGCCAGTTGGATGTTGAAGAAAAATACTATCAGAAAAGACCTGCCCACATCGGTTCCGTGCCTGACGGAGAGACCGTCACAAGCCCGCTCGGCCGGGTATTCGGGACGCGATCCGGCGACAAGGGCGGAGCTGCCAATGTGGGGCTTTGGGCCAAGACAGAAGACGCATACGCCTGGGCCTGGCATCATCTGACGGCGGAAAAGCTGAAAGAAATCCTGCCTGACCTGGCTCCGTATCAGGTGGAACGGTTCGAGCTTGCCAATATCCGCGCCCTCAATTTTATGATTTACGGCATATTGGGTGAAGGGGTGGCCGCCAATGACCGGATTGACGGTCAGGCCAAGACGCTGGGCGAGTATCTACGCAGCCGCCCCGTTGACTTACCCATCTCCCTGTTGCCCCAACCCGCCTGAAAGAAAGTCTGCGATGACAGAAAATAGTGAAACAGTATCGCTGGAGGGTCTTACCTTCACCACCCTGAAGCTGGATCTGAAAGACCATATCTTCACCATTACCTTAAGCCGACCAGAAGCCAAAAACGCCATTAACCCGGTTATGAGCAACGAACTGATCTATGCGCTTGATTATGCCCGGCAGGAGCGCAATATCCGGGTGGTTATCCTGGCCGCCGAGGGAGACGTGTTCTGTGCCGGCGGGGACTTGCGCTCCATGAGCGGAAAAGCCGGAGACGGACCGGTTTCAAATGTCCCAAAGCGGGGTGAAACGGACGATATATCCCTGCGCCTTCGTCATCTGAACAAACCGGTCATCGCCCGAATCCAAGGGCCGGTTTTGGCAGGCGCCCTTTTGCTGGTCTGTAACAGCACCCATGCCTATGCAGCGGATCACGCCCATTTTTCCGCCCCGGAAATCAAGCGCGGCATCTGGCCTTTTATGGTTATGGCAAGCCTCTTCCGGGTTATGAATAAACGCCAGGGCCTGGATTTTATCATGCGAGGTGAGCGCCTCACTGCTTCAGAAGCAGAAAAGAACGGCTTGATCAACAAGGCTGTTCCGGCGGATGATCTGGATGCAACCGTTTCAAAGATTGCGGCACAGCTCGCCTCTCTGGCTCCGGGCACCATGCAAATCGGGCTTGCCGCTTATAACGAGCAGGAAGATATGGCGTTCGATCCGGCCCTGCCGCTGCTCCGCGCCAGGCTTGAAGAATGCCTGAAAAGCGATGATGCTAAAGAAGGGATCGCCGCCTTTCTGGAAAAACGGCAACCAAACTGGGATTAAACAAACAGGCTCTAGATCATGAACAAGGTTGACGGTCCCTATACATCCCGCGTGTCCCTGTATCTGAAAGTTGCCAATATCCTCAGAAGCCGGATCATCAAAGGCGCCTGGCGGACAGGGGATCGATTGCCCAGCATTTCAGTCCTCTGCCAGGAATTTCAGGTCGGAAGAATAACCATCCGTCAGGCCCTGCATCTATTGTCGGACGAAGGTCTGATTGTCAGTAGTCGGGGCCGCGGCACTTACGTATCCGCGGAGAGTGCTCCCTCCTCATCTTCCAAACTGATCAGCCAGCTGGAGCAATCCTGCCAGACCATCAGAATTCTGGATATTCAGGGCCCGGCTCCTCTGCCTCGAGCCCTGTTGGGAAAGGATAAAGCCTTTGCAGAGTATCACTGTATCCGCAAACTCCGTTGCCATAACGAAACGCCTTACTGTCTGATGGACATTTATGTTCAATCCCCGGTATTTCGTGCCTTTGCGGAAGAAGAAATAGCGGGAACACCCATTGCGGCCCTTGTCTCGACTTATTCGGACGACCCTGTCGCCCATGCCCGTCAGTCCCTGACGGTCGGCTCTGCGGATTATGAAACCTCGCAGCATCTGGATTGCAGCATGGCAGCGCCTGTTGCGGAAGTTGACCGGGCCTTTCTGAATGCTGACGGCTATCTGCTGTCCCGCGGTCATTATCTGTATCGGGGTGATCTATTTTTGCTGGAAACCGAACATACCGGCGATCCTCTTGAAGATATGCCGTCCGGCTGGATGGCCGATGTTCGCGGAGATTAGGCCGCCAGTTCTTCCTCTATGCCTTCAGCCCGCATAGCGGCCTGGACCGCGGGTCGGGCTTTTATACGCTCCAGAAAGGCTGCAAGATAAGACCAGTTTTCAACAACCTGATCCGTCGCCGGAAGCCAACGCAGAACCGTCATCAGGTAAGCATCTGCAACGGTGAAATCGTCACCCATGAGATACGCCCTCCCATCAGAGAACACCTCCTCCATATGATCCAGTTTGCGGTTCAGTTTCTTTTGCGCCGCATCACGCCCCTCTAAAGAAAGGGGTGGCGTTACAAAGAAAGGGCTAAAAGATTTATGAATTTCCGCCGCCACAAAATTGAGAAAACCGCTCATATGGGCTCTCGCAACAGTTCCGGGCCTGGGAGCAAGACGGCTTGCCGGAAAGGAATCGGCGATAAACATCAGAATTGCCGGCCCTTCGGTTATACAGACCCCATTATCCAGTTGTAGGGTCGGGACATACCCCATCTTGTTCAGCGCCAGATAGTCCTCCCCTTTTGATGTTGTCTGTGTCTGTGTATCCACAATATCCACAGAAAACCGGGCCTCTGCTTCATACAGGGCAATATGCGGCGCCAGGGAACCGGCGCGAGGGCGGATAAAGAGTTTCATTGGGTCAGGCTTTGCGGCAGGGATATATTATCTGCAAAATAAATAAAAATGCTGAGGATCATATCGACATATTTACCGTCCGACGCAAGCGGTAAGTGCACCCGCTCCAGATCGGCGAAATCCGACCGAAAGGAGATACTTGACTGACCGAGCCGGTGAACGGGAATTTCCTCCTCTGCAACACGGACCCTGTCCAAATGAGGATACTGACTCTCAACACCGGGCACCAGTTCATCCAGATATTTCCCTGTCCCTTCAAACTCCATGTTGTAAGAAACGCTGGTCCCCATGACCCGATATTTAAAGCGATACGGCTCTCTCTCCACATCCATCAAAGTCAGGTTCGGCATCACAGCCGGAACCTGGAACGGATCAAAATCAGCACGGGATGGTATTGAATTCCGGGGATGAATTTTCAAATAATAATCAAGAAGGGTAATAATCCGGGGATCACGCGCTTCTTCGCGAATGCGGGCCGCTTCAGAATAGCTGGGATGCGGAAGAATACTCATACCGGGACCGAGAATAAAAGAAATACTGTTCACACGTGACACGTGCTGCCAATACTATGATTAATCCTGCAACCGTTTGTAAAGAAATAATTTTTACTTATCCGAGCGATCCACACCATCAGCGGCGTTTATGTAACGTCCGATCCCAGAGCTCAACCTGATATCCGTAACGATCCTCTTTAAGCTGCAGGTATATTGCACCATCCTGCCAGCTATAGGAAATCGGGTCGGTGACTTTTCGGGGTTTCCCGTAAACAGCCGTGTAATGGTTCACAAGACCGGAATAGCGCGCCTCACCACCAGACAAAGACACCATGATCTTCCAGGCAAGATGTCCTTTATCCGGCGCGGTAAAATTAACCCAGAATTTCCGATGTTCAGCAGAACCGCTTTTGCGGTTCGAACAATAAAGCTGGGCAATTTTACTATCGTGTTTACGGCCATATCGCATTTTGGCCGCGCAGACACGAAGCTCCGTTCGGACGGCTTCATCAATCCCTGTTCCAAGAGAAAAGCCTGTCAGTCCCGACAGGGCGGTCCGCATGGATTTCTGTGACAGAGAGAGGGCAGCCAGCGACAAAGACGCAACCTCGGGCCTCTCGTCCATTCGTGGTTCCGCCTGTCCGATAACAGGAGAAAAAACAGTACAAGACAAAGCCACAGAAACGACAAGGCTTTTAAAAAACCTGGTCGGCTTTCGGACCACAGGCGACAAAGCAGGAGTTCCCCACAAGATTTAAGACTCAACCCCCCAATGGATTGAAGAGCCACATGATACACATGCTTTAACTATAAAGGCAATCTTGTCGAAATTGAGGCTCTGTTTAGGATCGCGCGCCAATATCGGTCTTTTTGCATGGGAAGGGCGAGAAGAAAACGGGACCGGCTGACCGGTCCCGCAAAGAAGTCCATCAATCAGGCTGCGCTG
>DIYE01000082.1 GCA_002428885.1 Alphaproteobacteria bacterium UBA6062 | reverse complement strand
TCCATGGGAGACGGGGCGAGGCGCGGGTGTTCTATATCGACCGAAACAGTGTGGTCGGCTTTTTCAAAGGCGGTTTCAGGATCACCGCTTGTCCAGCTTTGGCTGATGGCCGGTGTTGCCTCATCTGATCTTTCAAAAGGTAACGTCGGGGGAAGATCCTCAATGTCGGCATAAATCAGTTCTGCGGCATCCAGCCCGGCTGTTGGGGAAGATGCAAGAATACCCGCAATCGGTTGTCCGATTGCTTCAACTCTTTCATAGGCCAGAACCGGATATGGAGGCGGCGCAACATGATCCAGAATAGGATTAACGGCCAGGTCACCGAGATGGGCTACATCTCTTCCGGAATAAACAGCAGTGACGCCTGGCAAAGCCTCTGCCTCCGATAGGTCTGGCTTCTTGAGTTTCCCATGGGCAGATGTGCTTCTTAAGAAAGTGACATAAAGAGGGGCCTCAAGTGCCACGTCATCTGTAAAACAGCCTTTTCCCTGAACCAGTCGGTCATCTTCAAGACGCCGGGGAGACATGCCGATAGCAAATTTCCCATAGGAAGGCTTCGGCGTTTCTTTTGTCTCAAAAGTTTTTGTTCTTTTCAGCCACCTGAAAATATTCAAGGGGACCTCTCTGGCTCAATTTGATCGTCGGGCCACTCTGTCTAAGAAATGGTATAATTCCAAATATAAATCGGTGATCTTGTTATCATAAATAAGAATATCAAATGGGTGTCGCTTTTCGATTATTGTCAGGCAGAGACGTATGCGAGTGGGATCGGGAGACAGAGATGACATCCATAATACTCATCGGCTATGGCGCTATAGCTCAATATGTTGCGCGGGCGCTGAAACCATTGGCGGATGTTGAAATCCGTTATGTCCTGTGCCGGGAGGGAAGAGAACAGGCGGCTTCCGAAGCTGTTCCGGGGCAGCCACAGGCCGTGAGTGATGTTGCGGAGATATCCGGGACTGTTGATCTGGCCGTTGAATGTGGCGGTCATCCGGCTCTCATTCAGCACGGTCCCTCTCTTCTGGAAAAAGGGATAGATGTCATTTCGGTCTCAGCGGGGGCGCTGGCGGATGAAGACGTAGAGCAGACTCTCTATGCGAGCGCCAAAGCTGGCGGCAGTCAGTTACGCCTGGTCGCTGGCGCGGTAGGCGCGATGGATGCCCTGAATGCCGCCAAACAGGGAGGCCTTACAAAGGTCACCTATATCGGCCGGAAAAAGCCGGCTGGCTGGAAAGGATCAAAAGCAGAAGAAATTCTGGATCTGGACAAGGTTTCTGAACCGGAATGCCATTTTAAAGGAACCGCCCGCGATGCTGCCCTTAATTATCCCAAAAATGCAAATGTTGCCGCAACGATAGCCTTGTCTGGTATCGGGATGGAGGAAACCTCTGTAGAGCTTTATGCAGACCCAACAGTTTCCGCCAATATTCACGAGGTCGTGGCGGAGGGTGCTTTTGGAGAGTTCCGCTTTCAGGTCGCCGGGCAGACATTGCCTGAAAATCCTAAATCGTCGGCTTTGACTGCTATGAGTGTTGTGCAGGCAGTAAAACAGCGACTGGCCTCTATTTCTACTTAGGGTCAGGACCCTAGATTAGCCGGATTGTTCGGCTTCCATTTCCGCAGCCGTGACTTTCAGTTCTGAGAGAAAAGCGTCTGCTGCAGGGGACAGGCCACCTTCCCGCCGGTAGGAGACACCAACCGGGCTGAGGGACGTATTAATCGGGCAGGGGATTGTGACAAAGCGCCCGTCTTTTATTTCTTCCTCGATCACATGATACGGCATGGCGCAGAGCATATCCGTCGCTTTCAGCAGTTCCCGGTTGGTCAGGAAGGAGACGGACTCCACGGCATGATCCGGTGGCGTTTCCCCATTATCGAGAAATTCCGCTTCCAGTTGCCGACGCAGTGTGGTGTCGGTTGTCGGCAGGATCCAGTCATAGGCTTTCAGCGCTTCAAAGCCGACCTCTCCTTCAAATTTTGCAAGAGGATGCCCTGCTCTGGCCACAATACAGAATTTTTCATTGAGCAGGGTTTCCTGGGCAATCTGCTTGCGGTGGCGATATTGGGACAAACGCCCCAATACGAGATCCACATCGCCGGTGAGAAGCGAAGGCATGAGAATATCATTGGTCCCGTCCCGGACGACAATATTTACATTTGGCCTGGCCCGGTGTATCCGTTCAATGGTTTTTGGCAGCAATTTGGCGGAGGCTGCGAGAAGGGTGCCGACCACAATCCGCCCACCCATACCCTCATTGAGATTGTCCAACTCCTGAGCGGCATTGGAAATCTGGGTCAGGATCAGTTTGCCGTGTCTGACCAGAGCTTCTCCGTAAGGCGTCGGAATAGCACCGCGATTGGTGCGGTCAAACAGGATGACGCCAAAGTCCGCTTCCAGATCCTTTACCAGTTTTGTGGCGGCCGGCTGGGAGATGTTCAGCTCTTTCGCGGCGTGTAGGATGCTGGAATGTTCGGCGACTGCCACCAGCAGCCTAAGCTGCTTCAGTTTGAGGCGTGTCGAGACACGTTCTGTGATTTTGATATGGCGATTTCGCTTTTGCATGGTTCTGTTATTTCATAATGGAATACCTAATTCCAGTTAATTCAATTGATCAACTAGCAGGATGTGCTTAGCCTGATAATCGGGAAACCTGTGGTTCGAGCTGGAGGCCGTTAATGCCAATACATCCGAGATTTTCACCGTTCAATTTTGAGAAATGGGTGGCGGAAAACCAGGATCAATTGAAGCCCCCTGTGGGGAACAAGCTTCTGCATCATGATTCCGGGATGATTGTGATGGTCGTTGGCGGCCCGAATACCCGTGTGGATTTCCACGATGACCCGGTAGAGGAATGGTTCTACCAGGTGCGCGGCGATATGGTGCTGAAAATCTATGAAGACGGCGTCATTTACGATGTGCCGATACGAGAAGGGGAAGTCTTCCTGATGCCGGCGCATACCATTCATGCACCTCAGCGGCCGCAGGAGGGGTCGATTGGCATTGTGGTTGAAGCCCCTCGTATGTCTCATATGAAAGAGGGATTTGAGTGGTTCTGCTTTAATTGCACAACCCGCTTGCATAGAGCCGAGGTATCCTTGCTTGACCCTAGCGGCATTGTCACGGCGTTGCCCAAAGTCTATGAAGAATTCCATAATAATATTGAAAAGAGAACCTGCCCGAACTGCGGTGAATTGCATCCCGGCAAGGGAAAACCGCCGGAAGGCTGGGTTACTCTATAAAAAGTATCCAACACAGGGAGTGGATCATGAAAAAGCGTACATTCATTAAAAATCTGGTTGTCGGCTCTGCCGCTGCCGCCATGCTGATGGGGGCCGGTACAGCATTTGCGAAAGAATTTCGGCTGGGCCTTATTACCCCGCCGCCGCATATCTGGACTAAAGCCGCTGGTGCTTTCGGTGAGGAACTGAAAGGCAAGTCCGGCGGTAAATATTCTGTCAAAGTCTTCCCGTCCCGCCAGCTTGGTAATGAAGCGCAGATGTTGCAGCAGTTGCAGACCGGTGCACTGGATATGGCGTTCATGACCATTGCGGAAGTCTCAAACCGTGTGCCGGATTTTGGTGCTTTTTATGCTCCCTACCTTGCTCGGGACATTGCGCATGCGGCTAAGATCCTGAGAAGTAAAACAGCGACAAGCTTGCTGGCCTCTTTGCCTGCTAAAGCTGGCGTTGTCGGACTGGGATATGGCTCCGCAGGGTTGCGCCAGGTAATCTCTCGTGATCCGATATCCTCTGCGGACGATCTTAAAGGTAAAAAGATCCGGATCACACCGTTTGAACCGATCAAGGATTTCTACAAAATTCTGGGAACAGCGCCGACCCCGATGCCTCTGCCTGCCGTTTATGATGCGCTGGCCAACGGTCAGGTGGATGCCATTGATATGGATCTGGAGCTGACCTGGAAGCTCAAATATACCGAACATGCGAAAACAGTCGTTCTGTCTAACCATATGATGTTTCCAATGGTCGGACTGGTTTCAGCAAGAGTCTGGAAAGGTCTGAGCATTGAAGACCGGGCAATGATCCGTGAAATCATGGCGAAACATCTGGATTCCACCATCGATAAATATGTCGCCGGTGAAGCCAAATTCCTGGAAGAAGTCAAGAAAACAGGTATTGATGTCAAGGTCGTAGGTCCTGACTTCTTCGGAACGTCGACAGACCAGTGGAACAGCATCTGGAGCAAGCGTTCTTCTGCGCTGTCCGCTCTTCGTAAAGAAGCGGCCAAGTAATCTTTAAGTAACCTGCTCAAAAAACAAGCCGTCAAAGATCCGTTCTTTGGCGGCTTGATTTTCTGAGGAGACAGGGGTTTAGTATCTGAATGCTTGGAATTTTACAGAAGATATCGCGAACAATCCTGGGAATGGAGAAAGGGATCATGATGATCCTCGCCGCCTCGGTAACCGGGCTGATCCTTCTCAATGTGGTGACGCGGTCCCTGGATTACGCCCTCTACTGGGTCGATGAACTGGCGATTTACGCCATGATCTGGATGGTGATGATCGGTGCTTCCATGATGGTCCGTTTGCGGAAGGGGATCGCGGTGACATTGCTTGACGGAGTGCTGGCAGCTTCCATGCGGAAAGGACTGTCAACAATGGTGGATCTTGTGGTCTTCCTGTTTGCGGCCAGCCTGATCTGGCTCAGCTTTCTCTGGTATGACCCTGTCTCTCTGATCCGTTTCGGGTTTGATTTTCAGGCTTTTTCCGCAGAGACCTTTAATTTTATTTATGAAGAGCCGACAACCACGCTGGGGATCCGGAAATACTGGGTCTGGCTGGTTATGCCGATAACGGCGGTGACGATGGCCTTGCATGCCCTTGTCAATCTGCTGGAAAAAGTGACGGGGCGGACGGCTGCTCTGCCGGAGATGGTCTGATATGGTTGGTTTGACATTTCTGGTTCTGCTCTTTGCAGGCGTACCGATTGCACTTGTCCTCGCAATTTCTGCACTCTTTTATATCTTCTATTCCGGTCAGACAGTTCTTCTGCAATCCTATTCTCAGCAGTTGTTTTCCGGTGTTGAAAGTTATGGTTTGCTGGCGGTTCCGCTTTTCATGCTGGCCGGGGAATTAATGAATGAAGGGGGTATCACCCGCCGTCTTATTGATTTTGCCAGCGTTTTTATCGGCCGGGTGAAGGGCGGGCTCGCCTATATCAACCTGATCGTTAATATGATGATGGCCTCGATCATCGGATCTGCTGCGGCTCAGATCGCCATTATGTCACGCTCTATGGTTCCGGAGATGGAAAAGCAGGGATATGATCGGGCTTTTGCAGCAGCGACGACGGCTGCGGGCGGTCTGTTGTCTCCCATCATTCCGCCTTCCATGCTCTTTGTGATTTATGGTGTTCTCGCGCAGATCGCCATCGGCGATATGTTTATTGCAGGCATTATCCCCGGATTACTGATGGCGTTCGGCTTCTTTTTGGCGCTGGCGTTGCTTGGTCGTAAATATGAGTATCCGGTCGGAGAACAGAAAGAACCCGCCGAAAAACGTGAAGCCATCAAGATGGGTTTGCCGACCATGATCATTCCGCTGGTTATCGTTGGCGGTATCCTGGCCGGGTTTTCGACACCGACGGAATCCGCTGCTGTTGCCTCTGTCGCAGCCTTTGTTCTGGGTAAGTATTTCTACAAGGAACTTAAACTGGCCCAGATGCCGACTGTTCTGTTCAGGACAGCCCTCAACACATCCATTGTTGTCTTTATTGTCGCGACGGCCAATTTGTTCGGCTGGATTATTATCTACGAACAGGTGCCTCAGAACCTGGCGGCTGAGCTGGTCAACCTGACGAAGAACCCACTAGTTTTCCTGCTGATGGTCAATATTGCGTTGCTGTTTGTCGGTATGATCCTGGATGGTATTGCAGCGCTGATTCTCGTTGTACCGATCCTGTTGCCCATTGCCCAGGAACAATACGGGATCGATCCTTATCATTTCGGTGTCGTGATTTGTATTAATCTGGTTCTGGGTCTTTTGACGCCGCCGGTCGGTGCCGGGCTGTTTGTCACAACTGCAATGACCGGCGTTAAGCCCGGTAATCTGTTCCGGGCACTGGTACCGTTTCTGCTGACAACAGTCATCGCTCTAGCCCTGATCAGCTGGCAGCCGGATCTTGTGACTTTTCTGATTAAATAGGGCGTGTAAGCAGGATAGGTGCGAGCCGGAATCGTGTGGGATGCTCCGGCCCGCCAGGGCTTTAGCCCTGCATGCTTTCATAGGTGATCATGGCGATACGGGCGCCCTGTGGGTCGACAATTGTTGTCATCCGGCCAACACCCGGATAATCCATCGGACCCGACAGGATTGTTGCGCCTGCTTCCCTGGCGCGGTCTGTGGACGCATCCACATCAGGAACCGTTACATAGATTGTCCAGGTTCCGGTATCGGCGGGCATCGGATTAAAACCGCCAATCGGCTCTTCTCCAACCATAATGCCCGTATACCCGCCGCCGTCCTGCATCGGCATGTCGGCGACTGTCC
>DIYE01000359.1 GCA_002428885.1 Alphaproteobacteria bacterium UBA6062 | reverse complement strand
GGCTCCTGAATCGGTGACGGAGGCGTCACAGGAAACCAAAGCGCCCGCTCAGGAAGTGTCTAAGGCAGAGGAGCCTGTCGCTGTAGCTGCCGTAGAGGCACCATCGCCTGACATACCTCCTGCCTCAGATACCGTTGCAGAGGAAGACAAACCCAAACGACCTCGCCGCTCCGGCTGGTGGCGCCGTAAAAGCTAAACGGGAAATTTGTAAAAAGAAAAAGGGCTCTTAGGAGCTCTTTTTTATGTCTGGATCTTGGCTTGGGAGCCATCTTCGCAAAGCATCAACAGCGCCCTCAATAACGGAAGTGGCACCGGCAAAGGACAGCCTTATATAGTGATGCCCTCGAACAGGGTCGAAATCCAGTCCGGGTGTGGCAGCGACACCGCATTCCGCCAGCATATTTTTACAGAAAGTCATGCTATCATCGGTCAAATGCCGGACATCCGCATAGATATAAAAGGCACCATCAGCCGCCGCCAGCTTATCAAGCCCTATTTTAGGCAATTCTTGTAGCAGAATAGCCCTGTTTCGCTCATAGTTCTTCTTATAACTTTCAAGCTCATCCCGGCATTTGAAAGCTTCCACAGCCGCATACTGACTGAGGGCCGGTGCCGAAATGAACAGGCTTTGTGCCAGCTTTTCCATTCTTACAGCCAGTTCTTCACTGACGATCATCCAACCCAGCCGCCAGCCTGTCATTGAAAAATACTTGGAGAAGGAATTGATAACGACAACATCATCGGAATAAGAAAGGGCTGATACCATTTGCGTGCCGTATGTCAAACCGTGATAAATCTCGTCAGAAATAAAGTGCATTTTCCGATCACGGCAATATCCGACAAGCGCTTCTAACTCTTCCGGTTTTAGCATCGTACCAGTGGGATTAGCCGGGCTGGCGACCAGCAAACCGTTCAATGGCCCATCAAGGGTATCCATAAGAGCCGGGCTGGGCTGGAAGTTGGTTTCCGGTCCGCAGGGCAATCCAACAGCTTCGACATCCAGAGATTTAAGAATATTCCGATATGCAGGATAACCTGGCTCTGCGAGAACCACCCTGTCCCCTTTTCCAAAAAGACTTAGGAACGAGAGCAGAAAACCGCCGGATGACCCCGTTGTAATGACAACTCTGGATGAACTGACATCAACTCCGTAAATATCCGAATAATGCTGCGCAATGGCTTCACGTAAGGGCGGAATACCGAGCGCTTCGGTATATCCGATCGGATGATCCTTCAATGCCCTTGCGGCAGCTTCCTTGACAAGCGATGGGGCAGAGGTCGCCGGTTGGCCAACCTCCATATGAAAGACAGGTTTTCCTTCAGCTTCCCTTTTATTCGCTTCTTTCATGACTTCCATGGCGAAAAAAGGGGTAATATCCCCGCGAGACGGATATGTCACATGTCTATCCTGATTTAGAGTATATGCTTTAAAAGGGATTATCGCTGGATCATGGAGAGACCATATCCTCTCGGATCAGAGCGAGACTGGCAGTTAAACACCTTGCCGTCCAGGCAGAAAATGGCATTTACAGTCCCTAGTCTCTCCACCTCAATCTGAACCGGATGTTGTGCGCCCAATGGCTGCAAAGCCGTTTTGTTCAGACCGTTTTCATAGAGCAACGGCAAGCCTGGTCCCATTGTAAACAGCCGCGGAGCCTCAATAGAGCGTTCCAGGTTCTTGCCTTCCGCGAAAACCTGTAATGCCGTATAAGCCGAGGCATAAGTGCCGGCGGCTCCACCGGATGCAGCACTGGCAAAGTAGAAGTCCTTGTTCGGCTTATTGACCATCAGCAAGGGTGTGTTTGGAAAATCAGCTTTGTCATCTTGAATATTAGGCGCCATGACAATACCGGTAATTTCACCGGCCTTGCCTGTTCCGAACGGCAATCTCATGCCGACAACACAGGAAACCGCATTTCCTTCATTATCTGCTGTCACAAAAGAGGTCGTTGCAGACGCTGTAAACGGAGATCGGTTGCTGAATTTCTGGAAAACCCGGCTGGTGGCATTCGCCAGCTTATCTGTCGGCAGATCTGACTTAAAGTGGAAAAACCCCTTGCCTTCAAACAGGCTCTGCCAAAGATCGCGGTATAAAACGCCATAGTCGCTGTTTGAAACACCGACCGTATTACTGTCCACATTAAATGTTAAGGCGTTTTCCCAAGTCGGAAGGTAATTAATAAGATCGTTATTGGTCAGTTTTCCGCCAATCAGGTTTGCGTCTTCAACGAACGATTTACCAACGCTGCCACCATAGAATGTAGCACCACCATTTGATCGTAATGTCGTCAAAACGCTCGCCAGACGGACTTGTTGAATTTTCTCGCCTTCTGACCGAAATTCGCCATTTCCCGTCTTATAAATCTCTTCAAGCCGTTTATTGAAGCGGATCTTTGCGCTGGCACCGATCATCGCCATATGCTGGGCTCGGGACATGCTTTCACCGAAATTGGCAAATTTCTCTGCTTCAGCCAATAAGGCTGACCAGTTGGCACGCCCATATCGCGCATGCAGTGCCGCAAACCCGCGAATATTTCCAGGTATGCCAACCGAGCCGCCTGCCGCCGGTCTGCCAACCGGAAATCTCAAATTCTCGAGTTCATTCTTTTCGTTATTGTAAACAATACATTCACCGCCGCCGCCAAGGGCACCTGCAACCGGATAAGTAACAGCAAGCGTGAAATAAAGAGCGGTCGCGGCATCGGCCGCTGTACCGCCCGATGACAGCACATCCTGCGCAACAAGCGTGGCTCTCGGCTCATCTGAAGCGGCTCCGCCCAAGGGACCCGCAACACTGTCGACCTCTCCGATCTGCTTCGTTGTTGTTCCATCACACGCCGTCAGAACAAAGAGGCTGCCCGCGAGTAACAAAGTCGTTTTTCTGACCCATTGACGTGTCATCATTCTGTTCTTAGGTTTATTCCTGAACAACGGGACGGAAATCTTGATAAAACGCATACTTCTTTCTTTTTCAGCCATTGCTTGTCTGACCTTGTCTTCCCAGGATAGCAGTGCACAACAAACGAGATTGTCCTTCATTCGTGATGCTGAAATTGAACATACCCTGCGGTCCTACGCAAGCCCTCTCTTCGAAGCGGCGGGTCTTAATGCCAATGATGTCTCCATTCACCTGGTTAATAACCGGACTCTCAACGCCTTTGTCGCAGGCGGCCAGAGAATGTTCTTCTTTACCGGTCTTCTTGAAAGAGTTGAACATCCCGGCCAGTTAAAAGGCGTTATCGCTCACGAAACCGGGCATATCGCAGGCGGCCATCTGGCCCGCACCCATCAGGCGCTTGAAAAAGCAACGATTGCCAGCATTCTGGGTTATATCCTTGGGGCAGCGGCGATAGCGGCAGGCGGTGGTGAAGCTGGCGTCGGCATTCTTGCCGGAT
>DIYE01000203.1:1277-5626 GCA_002428885.1 Alphaproteobacteria bacterium UBA6062 | reverse complement strand
CCCAGGAAAGGATCATTCCTCAATAAGCTCATGCTGAGTTGTGTCACCCGCCTCAACTTCAGCAATCGCCTGGCTGAGACGCGCGGCATTCTTTGGACTGGCCATCAGATAAGCCGTCTCTTCATATGCCTGAAAATCTTCCAGACTCATAACAACAGCCGGTTGGCCGTTCTGCCGAGTGATCAAAACCGGCTTATGATCCTCGTTCACCTTATCAAGCGTCCCCGCCAGATGCTTGCGAAATGCGGAATAACTTATGGTATCCATGGTGCGCACCTTTCTATTTGTACTTATTATTGTACAGGTACCTATTTTGGTACGCAATGAGGAAAGTCAAGCGTTATAAGAGTACCTTTCCCCTTTTGCCTTCTCACTCCCGCCCCGCAAAAAACTCAACTACGGCACCAAACCGAAAATCTGTTGCTTTCCGGCTGTCCATCAGTGGGTGTCTCAGGTCTTTGCGGTTTATATATGTTCCGCCATTCTCCACGACTTTTTCACCCAACGGTTTAACATCCGAGGCAGGAATGACGGTGTCCTGATCGCCGGAGATGATCAATATGTTGCTGCTATCCTCCGGGACGTTTGAGATGGGGTTATAGTCGGTGGGACAGAAGGCGTACCAGGGGAACTTTGCGGGGGAGGAGTCGATGGCGATGGCGGTGAAGTCTGTGCGGGGCATGTGGGGGCTCATGGCGAAGATGCCGCCCATGGACATGCCATAGAGATAAAGCTTCTGGTAGCCTTGGGATTTTATAAAATCTGTGATGCGGATCTGATCCTGCGCGATGGCTTTAAGGCGCGGCTCTCCCTCGGATTTGCCGTACCCCCGATAGTCAAACAGAAAGACATCAAAAGCCTGGTCGGCAAAGAAGGTCACGATGTTGAGAAGCCTGTCTGTTTGCATGGCATTGCCCAGCAGAACCAGTAACGCGCGGGGAGTCCGTTGCTCTTGATTTGCGGTGATCCGGTAGCCAGAGAGCTTTATTCCTTCCGGGAGACCAAGGGAGAGGAGTTCAAACGAATAACCTTCTTTTGGTTTTGGTGCGCTCCCTTGGTTTGCGAGATCCCGCCAGCGGCTAAAGGTTCGTCCTTCAATCCCAAAAAAGCTACAGACCTGCTCTTCTCCGGCAGCCCGTGCTTGAGCGGGTAAGCCGATCAGGGTGAGTGTAAGGCTCAGCAGGAACAAGCTGGTCAGAAGTGGATGTGTTAAAGACGGTTTCTTCAAAATGATTGCTGACCCTAACCGGTTTGTTTTGGGAATAAGCTGTCAGGACTATACCTTCTTATTGTCTTAATAGCCCATATTTTGAACGTTTTCCCGTCTATAGACGACGAAATCCAAGGTTATTGTCAGAAAAACGAGCTGCGATCGGCGTTAGAAAGCCAGGCATTTTCATATCTGGTCGGGGAGAAGATATAATGATTGAACAGGCTTACGACATCAAGCTCCTGAAGGCACCGCCGGATCGTCAGGCGAGGGACAATCATGGTTGGTGCTACGGCTTGCCGCCGGGCATAACACCCGGGCAGTGGCCACTCGATCCGGTGAGCTGTTATCCGTTGTTGCACGGTTTTACGATTTTACTGCCAGAGGACTATCGTGTTCACGGACCCGACATTGTTGCGCTTAGCTTCTTTGCAACATGGTTTGGTGACTTCACTAACGACAATATCGATACCGTGCCTGAAGCAATGTATGCCATCGTAGGGGAGGGAGATGAGATCCAGGGGGATCCGGATCTTGAGGAGTTTCAGGATTACGCGAAAGAAAGTCATCCCCGCCTGCATTATATTCAGGACAAGGAACAGGATATATATGCCGTGATCCTGCTGACACAGGAGGAGTTTAACGGGCCGCTTTGTCGCCCTCCATCCCTCCGGGATAACCGGTTCCGGGACCGCTATAAGACTCCGGAATGGCTGGAAACAGGGGTAGGGTATGCTTATTTCAGCCATAACGGTGGCCTATGGGATCCTGAGTGCGAGGCGTATTTGATCAACCTGTTTGGCGAAACGCCGGAGAAAAGTCTCGAATGGTCGCGAGGCCTGAAATGGTTGCCGCGCACTTCCGATCCCAATGCGGGAAAACCACCGGAAGAGCCGAGTAAGGATTCCCGCAGAGTGCGCTACCAGTCATATTTTTACTGGAAAGACGGTATCGTTCAGGAGGATCACTTCCGGGAATATGACTGGGCCAAGGACCATCAGCTTAATCACATCGGTGGTACCATGCGGCCTGCCCGGCAAACCCCGCTCGTCAGTCCCTATTATATGGGCTTTGAGGAATATTTAGGTGGTTTCAATTTCGGTGGCAACGGTCGTGCCCATCTGGATTTCCGAGATATGCAATTCGACTGGGATGCATGAAAACACCAATAGCGACACTTTCCATGTCGCTATTGGTTTGCCTGACCGGCTTTATTCCGCGGCATTCGCGTGTGGTGTCGGACTTTTCAATTGAGCTATCAGGTTATCGGTTTCTTCATAGTAGCTTTTGATGGCTGCTTCCTTGATATGACCATAGCCGCGGATTTGCATGGGCAGGGCGGCTATTTCCGTTGCAAGAGCATGGCTCTCAGGTGTCAGGTGAGCGAGGAGTTCGCTGATGATTGTCTCGAAATCACTGATCAGCTTGCGTTCCATTTTACGCTCTTCCGTGTAACCGAAGGGATCAAGGGCCGTGCCGCGAAGGTTTTTGAAGCCGGCGAGAATACCGAAGACCTTAGCCATCCAGGGACCGTATTCCTTCTTCCTGAGATGACCGGTGTCCTGATCCTTTTTGGCGAAGAGGGGTGGGGCAAGATGGTATTTGATCTTATAATCACCTTCCATCATCTGTCCGATTTTTTCCTGAAAACCGGCTTTGGTATGCAGGCGGGCCACTTCATATTCATCCTTATAGGCCATCAGCTTGAACAGGGAGCGGGCAACAGCTTCGGTGAGGTCTGTTCTGCCAAAAGCCCCTTCTGATTCCGTTTTACGGACGCGGCCCAGGAGGGCGGTAAAGCGATCCGCGTATCCCTGATCCTGATAGTCTTTCAGGAAGTCCGCGCGGCGGTGGATGATATCATCCAGATCCGTTGCGGGATCTTCCACCAGGGCCGGGCCGGAGAGTTTTTTCACTTCGGCCAGGACCTTTTCAGGTTCATGAGCCATGGCGCGGCCCCAGGAGAAGGCTTTCTTGTTAGCGTCAATAGCCACACCGTTGAGCTCGATGGCTTTCATCAACGCTTCTAACGTCAAGGGGATAAAGCCCTTTTGCCAGGCATAGCCCAGCATGAAAAGATTGGTGGCGATAGCATCACCCATAAGGGTGGTGGCGATGTCACTGGCCTCGACCATATGACAGGCATCCCGACCCACCGCGTTTCGGATATGCTCCAGCGTATCCTGCACCGGGAAAGGGGCATCCGGATTGAGGGTAAAATCCATGGTCGGGGCCGGATGGGAATTGACCACCGCATGGGCGACACCCTTATCCAGCTTGGCAAGGGAGTCGTAGGAGCCGGCTACAACCATATCGCAGCCGATCAACAGGTCAGCTCGGCCCGCAGGGATACGAACAGCATTGATCTGTTCCGGTGTTCCGGCGATATGGATATGACTGGTCACCGCACCGCCCTTCTGGGCGAGGCCAGCCTGGTCCAGAACGGTAACGCCCTTCTGTTCCAGGTGAGCCGCCATGCCAAGCAGGGCGCCGATGGTTACGACACCAGTACCGCCGATGCCGGTGATCAGGATGCGGTAGGGGTTATCAATTTCCTGGAGCTGAGGCAGCGGAAGGCCCTCTGCCGGATCGTCGGTGGCGCTTTTCTCGGGTTTACGGAGCTGGCCGCCTTCAATGGTCACAAAGCTCGGGCAGAAGCCTTTGACGCAGGAAAAATCCTTGTTGCAGGCAGACTGGTTGATCACCCGCTTGCGGCCAAATTCGGTTTCCAGCGGTTCAACGGAGATACAGTTGGATTTGACCGAACAATCACCGCAGCCCTCGCAAACCAGATCGTTGATCATCACCCGCTTGGCCGGATCGGGAAAGGTGCCCCGCTTGCGGCGGCGGCGCTTCTCGGCGGCGCAGGTCTGGTCATACAGAAGGATTGTCACGCCTTCAATATCGCGCAGAGATTTCTGCACGACGTCCAGATCATCCCGGTGATGGAAGGTGGTGCCTTTCGGCCAGTCGATGCTGGACGGGTATTTATCCGGCTCGTCGGAAACCACACGAATGGCTTTGACGCCTTCACCGGCCACCTGCTGGGCGATTTGCCAGGGGGTGAGCTGATCATCAAGCGGCTGTCCGCCGGTCATGGCGACGGCATCATTATAGAGGATTTTGTAGGTGATATTAG
>DIYE01000203.1:0-1191 GCA_002428885.1 Alphaproteobacteria bacterium UBA6062 | reverse complement strand
TAGGTGATATTAGTTTTGGCGGCGATGGCCTGGCGAATGGCCAGCAGGCCGGAATGGTGATAGGTGCCATCCCCCAAATTGGCATAGATGTGCTTTTCATCGGTGAAATGCTGCTGTCCGATCCAGGGAACACCTTCACCGCCCATCTGGGTGAATTCCGTGGTATTGCGGTTCATCCAGGTGACCATATAGTGACAGCCGATTCCGGCGACGGCTCGGCTGCCGTCCGGCACCACGGTTGAGGTGTTATGGGGGCAACCAGAGCAGTAGAAAGGCGTCCGGGTGATTTTGGCCGGAGACTGATCCAGCTGTTTTTCCTTGTTGTCCAGGAAGGCAAGGCGGTTATCAATGGCGTCGGATGTGTAGAAACGACGGATCCGGGCGGCGATAACACGGGCTACCCGAGCCGGTGTCAGTTCCCCGGCGGAGGGGAGGATATGATTGCCGTCTTCATCAAACTCGCCGAGAATGCGCGGGCGGACTTTGGTATCCCAGTTATAGAGCTGTTCCTTCATCTGGTTTTCGACAAGGGCGCGTTTCTCTTCAACAACCAGGACTTCTTCCAGCCCTTCGGCGAACTGTCTTACACCAGTTGGATCGAGGGGCCAGGGCATTCCGACTTTGTAAACGGTGAGGCCGATCTCAGCGGCGAGGGCATCATCGATACCGAGATCCCGGAGTGCCTGTCGTACATCCAGATAGGCTTTGCCGGTGCTGACAATACCGAAGCGGCGCTTTGGCGAGTCCATAACCACTTTATCCAGGCCGTTGACCCGGGCAAATTCTCGAGCCGCATAGATTTTATGCTGGTTGAGACGGACTTCCTGTTCAAAGCGGTTATCGCCGGGGCGAATATTAAGGCCGCCTTCCGGCAAATCGATATCCGGGCGAATAATGCTGGTGCGGGCCGGATCCACATAGACGGAAGCACCGCCTTCAATGGTTTCGGAGATACATTTAAAGCCGACCCACAGGCCGGAATAACGGGACATCTCAATGCCGATCAAGCCGTAATCCAGAACCTCCTGGACATTGGACGGATGCAGGACGGGCATCATCCAGCCCATAAAGCCATGTTCACTCTGGTGGGCGACGGTGGAGGAAACGATGCCGTGATCGTCGCCGGCCAGGGCGAGCACGCCTCCGTATTTTGAGGTACCGTTGGAATTGGCATGACGGAAAACGTTACCG
>DIYE01000146.1:1087-5017 GCA_002428885.1 Alphaproteobacteria bacterium UBA6062 | reverse complement strand
GGAAGCACGGGACACCATACCGTTTAATCCCCTGTATCTGTATGGCGGGGTAGGGCTTGGTAAAACCCACCTGATGCATTCCATCGGGCATGCCATCTCAGCCAATTGCCCGCACAAGAAAGTCCTGTATCTGTCTGCAGAGAAATTCATGTACCGGTTTATCCGGGCCCTGCGCTACAAGGATACAATGAATTTCAAAGAGCAGTTCCGCTCTGTCGATGTTCTGATGATTGACGACGTACAGTTTATTGCCGGCAAGGATTCTACACAGGAAGAATTTTTCCACACGTTCAATGCCCTTGTTGACCAGAACCACCAGATCATTATCTCCGGAGACCGCTCTCCGACGGATCTGGAAGGTATGGAGGAGCGGATGCGCTCCCGCCTCGGCTGGGGACTGGTTGCCGACATCCATCCGACGGATTATGAGCTGCGGCTCGGGATCCTCCAGTCCAAGGTCGAACAAGCCCGTATTTCCATCGAACCGCGTATTCTGGAATTCCTTGCACACCGTATTACCTCCAATGTGCGGGAACTGGAAGGCGCCCTGAACCGGGTTCTGGCTTATTCGGACCTGGTGGGCCGGGATGTGACCCTGGAAAGCACCCAGGAAGTGCTGCGGGATCTGCTCAGGGCCAATGACCGGCGGATCACCATCGAGGAAATCCAGAAACGGGTCGCAGAGCATTTCAACATCCGCATGTCGGACATGCATTCGGCCCGCCGGGCCCGAGCCGTTGCCCGGCCGCGTCAGGTGGCCATGTATCTCGCCAAGCAGCTGACCAGCCGGAGCCTGCCGGAAATCGGCCGGAAATTCGGCGGACGGGATCACACCACGGTTATGCATGCGGTTCGCAAGATCGACGAGTTGCGGGAGGGAGATATATCCCTGTCCGAAGATATCGATCTGCTGAAAAGAATGCTGGAAAACTAGGCCGTAAACCCTTGTAAATGAACCTGTTGTTGTTCCACGCCGGAACAACAGGATGGCACCTGATCAAATCAGTTGGGCATCAGGGGCCGATCTGATATAGTGCATCACCGGTCCTCCTTGGAATTCCGGCGAATGAAGAAAGGCGATTCAAGTTTTTGAATCAACTTCTTATTCCGCGCCGAACTCCATCACCTGCCGGAGAATAAATGTTGAACTTGGACACCATTGTCAGGCATGATGGTGTTTCAAAGATGAGGTATGTCTGAAAGCTTAGTTGGGACTATGAAACTAACAATCGAACGCAGCACCCTGCTCACTGCATTGAACCATGTCCAGAGCGTGGTTGAACGCCGGAACACCATTCCGATCCTGTCGAACATTCTTCTCAATGCGGAAAACGGAACGCTGGGCCTGACGGCGACAGATCTGGATCTTGCCATCAACGAACAGATCGCCGCTGAGATCATAACACCCGGTTCAATCACAGCCCCGGCTCATCTGCTGTATGACATTGTCCGAAAATTGCCCGACGGATCACAGGTGGAGCTGGATTATCAAAGTGCCGAAGGCCGGATCTCAGTCCGGGCCGGTCGGTCACAATTTGCTCTGTCCTGCCTGCCGAAAGATGACTTCCCGATCATGGAAACCGGAGAGCTGCCTCATCGCTTCTCCCTTTCTGCGGCAGAGCTTAAACGCCTGATCGACAAGACCCGTTTTGCCATCTCTACGGAGGAAACCCGCTACTATCTGAACGGGGTTTACCTGCATGCCGCCGACAATGACGGTATTCCCGTATTACGCGCCGTCGCGACGGACGGGCACCGACTGGCCCGGGTTGAAACACCGATCCCGGCCGATGCGGAGAATATCCCGGGCATCATCATTCCGCGCAAAGCCGTAAACGAGCTGCGTAAACTGATCGACGATACAGAAGGGGATATCCTGATTTCCCTGTCTGATAACAAAATCTGCTTCTCCTTTGGCGGCTCTTTGCTAACATCCAAGCTGATTGACGGCACCTTCCCCGATTACGAACGGGTGATCCCCGCCGGCAACAACAAGGTGCTGGAGCTGGACGGCAAAACCTTTGCCCAGGCCGTAGACCGGGTTTCAACTGTCTCTACGGAGAAATCACGGGCTATAAAGCTGACCCTGTCAGATGACACGGTGACGCTCTCCGCGACCGGCTCCGAAAACGGCAGCGCGACGGAAGAACTGGCCGCCAGCTATAATTCCGGGGATCTGGAAATCGGCTTCAATTCAAAATATCTGCTGGATATCACCGGCCAGATCGAAGGGGAAAATGCCCATTTCGTTTTGGCGGATGCCCAGTCTCCGACCATCGTCAAGGACGGTACCGACGATGGCGCCCTGTATGTGCTGATGCCCATGCGGGTCTGATCCCGGGGGAGGGAAATCTCCCCTGACGGACATCCCATGAGGAGCCTTTCTTGACCTCTCATGCCCTGACACGGCTGGTTTTGACCGACTTTCGAAATTATGCCTCCCTGAAGCTGCAGGCTGACCCCAGACCGGTTGTGCTGACCGGCCCGAACGGGAGCGGCAAAACCAATCTGCTGGAAGCCATTTCCTTCCTGTCACCGGGACGGGGCCTGCGGCGCGCCACCCTGACAGAGCCCGGCCGGTCTGACGGGCAGGGAGGGTGGGCTGTCTCCACCACCTTTCTGGATGACGGGATGGAACGCCAGCTCGGAACCGGCCTGGTACTGGAACCGGCCTCCAATGGCGAAAATCGCGAAAAAAGAACCGTTCGCCTGGACGGCGAAACCAAATCAGGAACAGCAGCGCTGGCCGGGCTGATCGGCATAAGCTGGCTAACCCCGCAGATGGATCGCCTCTTTCAGGAAGGGGCTTCCGGACGGCGTCGTTTCCTGGATCGGCTGGCCTTTGGTCTGGATCCGGGCCATGCCAAACGCACGGCTTCTTTTGAAAAAACCATGCGGGAGCGAAACAGGCTCCTGAAAAACGGACGGATGGATCCGCACTGGCTGGGCTCCCTGGAACAGCAGATGGCAGAGCAGGCCATCGCCATCATGGCGGCACGGCTGGAAACGGTTGGTCATCTCAATACCGCCATGGACCAGGAAACTCAGACCGGCAGGGATGCTGCCTTTCCGAAAGCCGACCTTTCCCTGACCGGAGACCTGGATGACGCGATCCGGGACCTGCCGGCTCTGGCCGCTGAGGATCTGTATCGGGAAAGGCTGGAAAAAAATCGGCGGATCGACGCCCAGGCAGGCAGCACAACCCTCGGTCCACACCGCACGGATCTGGATGTTATGCACCGGGAAAAAGGTCAAAAGGCCCGCTTGTGTTCCACGGGTGAGCAAAAAGCCCTTTTAATCTCGATTATCCTCAGTAATACGCGTCTACAGACTGGATTACAGGGCAAAGCCCCGGTATTATTACTGGATGAAATTACAGCCCATCTGGACCGCAAAAGGCGGCTTGCTCTTTTTGACGAATTAATCGCCATGAAAGTACAGGCCTGGATGACCGGAACAGATCATTTGTTATTTTCCGAGCTGGAAAGCCGAGCTCAATTTTTTACGGTTCAGGCTGGCAAAGTCACGCCTGAAGGCTGAACCGATATGAGGGACGTTACGTATGAGTGAAGTGCAAGATCAGACCGCCGGTGAAGAGTATGGCGCGGATTCCATCAAGGTTCTGAAAGGCCTTGATGCCGTGCGCAAACGGCCCGGTATGTATATCGGGGATACCGATGATGGTTCAGGCCTGCATCACATGGTTTACGAGGTTGTCGATAACGCCATTGACGAAGCATTGGCCGGCTATTGCGATCTGGTGTTCGTTGCTCTTAACAGTGACGGTTCCGTAACGGTCCGGGATAATGGCCGCGGTATCCCGGTGGATATTCATGAGGAAGAAGGGGTCTCTGCCGCCGAGGTCATCATGACTCAGCTGCATGCGGGCGGTAAATTTGACCAGAATTCCTACAAGGTCTCCGGCGGCCT
>DIYE01000146.1:525-1025 GCA_002428885.1 Alphaproteobacteria bacterium UBA6062 | reverse complement strand
AAGGTCTCCGGCGGCCTGCACGGGGTGGGTGTTTCTGTTGTGAACGCCTTGTCCACCCGCCTTGATATGAAAATCTGGCGAAGCGGTAAGGTTCACGAAATCAGCTTTGCCCATGGCGAGGCTATTGACCGGCTGAAAGAAACCGGAGATGCGCCCTTAAAAGAAGGAACCAGTGACCTGCTGACAGGCACGGAAGTCACCTTTACACCGTCGGAAGAAACCTTCACCAATGTGAAATTCGATTATGCCACACTGGAGCATCGCCTGCGGGAGCTGGCTTTCCTCAATTCCGGTGTTCATATCCAGATCAATGATTTCCGCTCCTCAGAACCGGTGACCACCGATCTGCATTATGAAGGCGGGATCTCCGCTTTTGTGAAATTCCTGGACCGGTCCAAAACAGCTCTGATCAGCGATACCATAAACTTCACGGCGGAAAAAGACGGCGTGACCGTGGATGTCTCCCTGGAATGGAATGACAGCTATCACGAAAATGTCCT
>DIYE01000146.1:227-466 GCA_002428885.1 Alphaproteobacteria bacterium UBA6062 | reverse complement strand
GACAGCTATCACGAAAATGTCCTCTGCTTCACCAATAACATCCCGCAGCGGGACGGCGGTACTCATCTGGCCGGTTTTCGGGCGGCCCTGACCCGGACCATCAACAAATATGCGGCTTCCAGCGGCATCGCCAAGAAAGAGAAAGCTTCTATCACCGGTGATGACGCCCGCGAAGGCCTGACCTGTGTGGTCTCCGTCAAGGTACCGGATCCGAAATTCTCCTCCCAGACCAAGGACAA
>DIYE01000146.1:0-156 GCA_002428885.1 Alphaproteobacteria bacterium UBA6062 | reverse complement strand
TTCTCCTCCCAGACCAAGGACAAGCTGGTTTCCAGTGAAGTGCGACCCATTGTGGAAAGCTGCGTCAATGACGCCCTTGACCAGTGGTTTGAAGAGCATCCCAAAGATGCCAACACGATTATTTCCAAAATCTTTGAAGCCGCCGCCGCCCGGGAA
>DIYE01000247.1 GCA_002428885.1 Alphaproteobacteria bacterium UBA6062 | reverse complement strand
TTCTGAAGCAAAAACGTCCTGATCGAGCAGATTTAACCTCTCTGTCCATAACGGCCTTGGGCGTCGTTCTGGGTTTTCCCCTGCTGACGGCTCTCGCCCTTGAACATATCACCTCGGCTCATGCAACCGTCTATATCGGCCTCCTCCCGCTTGCCACAGCAGTCTTCGGCGTCCTGCGCGGCGGTGAAAGACCTGCCCCTCTCTTCTGGTTGTTTTCCATGACCGGAAGCCTGATCGTGGCAGGGTTTGCATTCACTGAAAGTGATGGCGCTTCCCTCTACGGGGATAGCCTCATGATCGCTGCCATTATTGTCTGCGGCCTTGGCTATGCGGAGGGTGCCCGGCTCTCACAAAAACTGGGGGGCTGGCAGGTTATTTCCTGGGCCCTCGTTCTTTCCCTGCCCATTATGAGTTGCCTGGCTTTTCTAACCTTACCGCTCACCTGGTCCGTTATATCCATCCCGGCCTGGGTCGGCCTTGCCTATGTCTCCGCTTTTTCCATGCTGATAGGCTTTATCTTCTGGTATAGGGGTCTGGCGCTTGGCGGCATAACAGGTGTCGGCCAACTCCAACTGCTCCAGCCTTTCTTCAGCCTGATCCTCGCCGCCTTCCTCCTGCAGGAGAGTATTGAGCCTGCCATGATCGGCGCAACAGTAGTCGTCGTTGTTTGCGTTGCGGGGGCAAAACGCTTTGGGTGAAAGTTCCTTAAAAATGGACCCGAACATCAAGACCCAAACGGAACCCGTCTTCCTGGCCTTGATGGTTCGGTTGCTCCATCCTGTAGGAGATATAGGGTGTCAGAGAGGTTTTGCCGGGTAGATCAGGAAGGTGGGTTTCAACGGCAACTTTAACATCCAGGATTTCCTGTTCCAGCTTCCGCGGCCCCAAAGGTGTTCGAACATGCTCCAAAGCCTCTGAAAGGATTGCGGAAAACTGAAGTTGAACATTGGAGGTGACGTGATAGCCCAGCATCGCATTCGCGCTAACGTCAAGCTCCTGCACCCGAAAAGGCTTCGGATGCTCTCGCCATAATAAAGTAGCTCCAATATTAAAACTCCAGGGATCGGAGGCAAACTGATGTCCGACGGCGAGCCCAACACCTTTATAGCTCTGGGCTTCCAGGCTGCTCACGTCATGATCCACGGAAAAGCCAGCGGTTGTTCTCTGTCCAGGAGCGTGTTTGTAAGTGAGATTCAGATGAGGAGAGATCAGTCTGCTGGTAATATAGGCATTATTGTAATCCAGGTAAGACAGATGCAGACCAGGCATCAAGGTCCATCTCTCCGACAATTCAATAGTATAGTCCACAGTCAGTCCGGCCGACCAGTTGTCAAACTCACTGTCCTCGTGAACCGTTTTATCCAGCAGGGCCCGGGCTTCCCAGTTCCCTGTTTGAAAAAATGGCGTCAGCCTTAAAAAGCCATGGTGGTGATTTTCTTCCAAGTGACCGGCAACCGTACCCGATATACCGGCTTTCCAATCTTCTCCGGCTTGGGAAACAGTTGGGGCTAAAAACAAAACCAATCCGATCACACAAAGACAGCTGGCCGACCTCCTGATAAAGCAGCACATAACCGCCTCGCTACCCGTCCTCATCCGGATGCATATCATCCAGCAAGCCGAATGGATCATAGGACGTTGGCATCTGTGTACAGAGCAGCTTGAAGTTACTCCAGTCCTCCAGAAGTTCCTTATGGGTATTTTTTGCTTCGCAGTTCTTGCGGGCTGTGCGGTGTGTGTCGATCCGCGCCGTTTCAAATCGCTCCAGCAGGCTTTTTCCTTTTCCGCTCTTCAAAGCCTGGGACATCTTTTTTGTAAAAAGCGCCTCATCTCCGTGCTTGGTGAAGTTGGCGATCTGATCGTTCCCTGAACTCACAATGACGGCTTCACGCCCGTTCCAGTCTTCGCCGCGCCCTCCAACACCATCGTGGACATTATCTGCAAAATCCGCGAGCCCCTCCCCCGCATGACAGGCTTCGATAATCACCACAATCTCTTTGGCAACGATATCGTTCACCAGATCCCGAAGCTGACGCACGGACATCCAGCGACCGTCCTGAACGGCTTTGACAGGATCAACCGGTCGTTTTTCCGTATACCAGGCAAAGACTTCATCCTTAGCCGGATAGCCGTGATACAGCGTATCAAGCTTCCCCCCATGGATATTCACATAGAGAATAACCCGATCCTCGGCTTTAATCCTGGCAGCAAGCGCTGCAAGGCTTTTGCGAACCTTGTCCCCTGTCGCCTCCTCGTTCAGGAGAGTAATGATATTACTTTCCGGCACCTTATAAAGAGACTGAAAGCCGCTTACGAAAAGCCTGATATCCTTCTCGCAGGCTGCGGACATTCTCTGGCTGAGAGCTGGCTTGTCCGGGATCGCTTTCCATTTCGGGCAGGCGGCCGCCCCAAAAAGCCAGGTTTTCGCAACGGGTTCGGATAGCGGAAAACCGGCCAAAAACAAGGCCAGTGTGAAAAACAGATATTTCAAAATCCCTGTCTCCTTTAAAACCCGAATCCCCTTAAGGGACCCGGGTATCGGCTAACAGTCTTTATTTTTTCTTGGCAGGCTTGGCGACGGTACCGCCGACAGCCTCGCAATCCTCAACGGACTGAGCCAGCAGGGATTTGTCTCCGGAGAAGTCACATTTCACACCCTGAACAGGATGAGGAACCGGGACATAGGTCACCATGTGAGGAACACCCCAGAAGGGTGACAGAGGCGTTGCCCCGGGTACCCCTGTTCCAAAGCCGGATCCGTAATTAGGGCCGAAAATGGACCAGCCGCTTCCGTGATTGGGGCCAAAAATGGACCAGCCCGATCCGTGGTTGGGACCAAAGATTGACCATTGCGGCTGACCACTTATCTCGCGTGGTGTTACACCAAAGCCGGATCCGTAGTTAGGGCCGAAAATGGACCAGCCGCTTCCGTGATTGGGGCCAAAGATCGACCAACCTGAACCGTGATTAGGACCAAAAATAGACCATCCGGGTGCTTGCCCCGGAACGGATGCCATATTTGCCTGGGCAGCGGAACCGCCTGCGATCAGAATAGTGGCAGCCAGTCCAAGCATCTTTAGAGATTTAATCACTATACTCCTCCATATTAGAGTCAAAATTCCAGTTTCAGCCAACCTCATCATCGGGTCAGGCATAAACGGAAAGACACGCTCTAATCTCCGAAAAAAGCTTTTGATTCAAATAACTTGGAGTGATTGACGCTATTAATGAGCGAGCCACATTGAAACGGTCCGGCTCTTATATCCAGAAACGTGCCGGGGCCTCGATAAGATCTCAGTCCTGCAGGACTTCGCGAACTGCCGGAACAGCGTTACGACTGACGGGAAGGAGCAGGCCTCCCTTATCCCGGATGCGCGGGTTTCCATTTTCAAAGAACAGCTCGTCGATCCGTTCTTTCTGGATCCAATGCGATCTGTGAATTCTAACCCCGGCTTTTTCCGGCACCATTTTCTCGGCCTCCGTCAGGGAGAGACGCAAAAGAGCATTTCCCTTTTCCGTATAGACCTGAATATATTGATTGTCAGCTTCCAACCGAAGAACCGTTCCTCGCTTTTCAGGAGGCAGCAGACCGTTCAGATGACATTGATAATCCGGACCCGGCATCCATAGGGGAAAATAATCAGGATTATCTGAAAACCGGACCAGAATGGCATCTTTGAAAATCAGTATGGTCAGTGTAACGGCAAGAACCACATTGATCATGATCAGACCGAAATAGAACAAGACAGTCCCGACAGCCGGACGATCATAAAAGAACAGGACAAGTCCCACCGCCACAATAAACGCAACCGGAATATAGAAAATCAGCTCGATCCAGAGCCAGGGAATATTGCGAACAAGTCCCGCATGCAATGCAAGCGGCAACAGGAAAAATGTCGTACCGTAAAAGAAGAAGGTGAAGATCAGATTGGTAAGGAGCCGTTCCCCGAAATCCAGATAGAACAGATACTGCCCGGGCGTCAGCAAGCTGATAAAAAAGATCAGGCAGGCTGTCGCCAGCAGACAAACACGCCCCATCAACAAGGTTCTGAGCTCTTGCGCAATAACAGAATAAGGCCTGATATCATATCGCGCCTTAAACAAACCACTCAACTGCCGCACAGACCCCGACCTCGTTTTATTATATCACTACATAGCCGGAAACCTTATCAGGCAACGGATGAATTCACATCCTTTTTGTAACAGGAGCGAGAGTCTCTCTTCTCTTGAAAAATTCCGTCGCATATATTAAATTAGCCAGACTTAGCTAAGTTTATCGAGATTTTTCTATGATCGTCAATATGCACAGCGCTAAATCCAACCTTTCAAAGCTGGTTAAAGCAGCAGCGGAGGGGGAGACCGTTGCGATTGCGGTGAATGGCACGCCAAAAGTCGACCTGGTGCCTCATAAGCAGATTCCGTCCCGCGAATTTGGTTGTCTGAAAGATGACATCATGACCTCGGGAGATTTCGACAGCAAGGACACAAATCAGTCTATCGAACAGCTGTTTGAGCAGGAATAATGCAAAAACTGCTTCTGGATACTCATGTCCTTATCTGGTTTCTGCAAGGCAACACCTCTTTGGGCGACAAAACACGAGCGGCTATTTCTGATCCACAGAACGAGATTTATGTCAGCGCTGCGAGCCTCTGGGAAATGTCGATCAAGAAAGCCCTCAGTAAACTAACCTATCCGGAAGGGCTTAACGGGCGCATTGAGCAACTGGGTTTTCTCCCTCTGGCCATTGACCTCTTCCACGGAGAACAAGCCGGCTCTCTACCTGATATCCACAAAGACCCCTTTGATCGCATGCTGGTCGCCCAGGCACAGGCAGAAGGATTAACGCTCCTGACAATGAACCGTATTATTCCCCGCTACGGTCTTCGTACCCTGAACGCAGCCGAGTAAAATCTAGACAAAGAAATCCGGCAGTAATTCCTCTTCCTTCACACCGTCATGGCGGTATGTCGAGAGATCCGTGATCCCTTCTTCTGCAAGCGTTTCATCGTCGATACAGAAATTTCCGGTGAAGTCGCGGGCGGGTCTGGTCAGGATGATATGGGCGGCGTCGGCCATGATCTCAGGTTTACGGCAGTTCCTGTTTACCTGGCCGCCGCCGATCATATCCATGGCCGCTGTATCGATGGCGGTCCGGGGCCAGAGGGCATTAAAGGCAATACCGGTTTTCCGGAATTCTTCGGCCATGCCGAGAACACACAGGCTCATGCCGTATTTGGCCATGCTATAAGCCACATGGGGCTTGAACCAGCGGCTTTCAAAATTTAGCGGCGGTGACAGATTGAGAACATGGGGGTTCTCTGCTTCCTTCAAATATGGGATTGCCTTCTGGGAACAAAGGTAAGTGCCGCGGATATTGATCTGATGCATTAGATCATAGCGTTTCATGGGTGTTTGCAGCGTATTTGTCAGACTGATGGCAGACGCGTTGTTGATCAGGATGTCAATACCACCAAACGTCTCAGCGGCTTGAGCCATCGCCTTTTCAACAATATCCTCTTCCCGGACATCAACGACCAGCGGTAATGCTTTGCCGCCCGCGGCTTCAATCTCTTCAGCCGCAGTATAAATGGTTCCTTTAAGCCTGGGATGGGGCTCGGCTGTTTTTGCTGCAATAACAATATTGGCACCATCTTCGGCAGCCCGCTTTCCAATCGCCAGTCCGATCCCCCGGCTTGCTCCGGTAATGAACAGGGTTTTCCCTTTTAAATCAGTCATCCACACACCCTCCTTAAACTCCGTTTAAAAGGAGGGCACGCAGCCCTCCGACATTACTTTCCCTGAAACTCGGGTTTGCGTTTTTCGGCAAAGGCAGTTACGCCTTCAGCCCAGTCCTGTGTGGCACTGCAGGCAGCAAAATTCTCGGCTTCGGAATGCAACTGCTCTTCCATGCTATTACTCAGCGAAGCATGCATCATCTGCTTAGTTCGGCCAATTGCCACCGTCGGTCCATTGGCCAAACGCCGGGCCAGCTTGTCTGTCTGTGCTTCGAGGTCTGCTTTCGGAACAACCCGGTTGACCAGGCCGATGCGATGCGCTTCTTCCGCATCAAACCGGTCACCCAACATAGCAATTTCCATAGCTTTCTTAAGGCCTACCATGCGCGGCAGCGAATAAGTACCGGAGCCGTCCGGCGTGGTGGCAATATTGATATAAGCCAGTGTGAAGAAAGCATCATCGGAGGCAATGACCAGATCACAAGCCATGGCAAAGGAAAGGCCAAAACCGGCAGCAGCTCCCTGAACGGAGGCGATAATCGGTTTCTGCATACGCCGCATGGTCATCATTGTCGGATGTAGACCGTGAATACGGGCTTCAAACATTTTACGCCGTTCATCCGGGTCCTGTTTGGCAATCTCAGCGAAGGAAATCACATCTCCGCCCGCCATAAAATGATCCCCTGCCCCCTTCACGACAACGCAGCGGATATTGTTATCCGTTTCGATATCCGTCACCGCATCAAACAAGGCCTGGCGCATTTCAATAGAGAGCGCATTCCGGCTTTCCGGGCGGTTCATGGTTAGAGTGGCGATCCCGTCTTTTTTTTCAAACAGCAAATGATCCGTCATTTTTCTTCTTTCTTGTTGTTTAAAGATCAGTCAAGCAGGACGAGTTTAGTTACGCGACTTTCTCCTGTACAGATTTTTTCTGGCAGAAACGCCAGACGCCATCCTCGCCAATGGTCCGTTCGAGCTCCCCGGTTCCAACCAGGTAATGGCAATGCGCCAGCCCTTCGGCGATCCCGAGCCCCTGATCATTCTCACCAAGCTCGCGATCGAACAGAACCGGCAGAAGCTCTATCGCAGATTTCGGAGACTGGCAGGCGGCTTTCAGGCGGGACAGCCTCTCCTGATGGTGTTTTTCATAAAAATCCAGCTGATTATGCAGTCCCAGAAACACATCATTATGGGACGGCAGAACCAGGACATCTTCCGATAAATGTCTGAATTTTGGTATAGAATCCAGGAACTTCTTTAGAGGATTGGCATAAGGTTCTGCGGGATACACACCGATATGCGGTGTAATGCGCGGCAATACCTGATCGCCGGAAATCAGGATATTCTTTTCTGCGTTATAGAGACTGGCATGCTCCGGCGCATGTCCCTTTCCAACAATAACCTGCCAGTTTGAACCACCGATGGAGATTTCTTCTCCATCGTCAATACGGACAAATCCCATTGGCATGGAATGAAAGGCTTTTTGGAACATACTAAAACCACGATCTTCGACTTTCTTGACCATGGCCGGTGTGAATCCGATCTGTCGGTAAAAATCGAGAACATAGTCCGGAACGATTTCTTCGGCTTCCAGATAGAGCATCCGGCCGAAGGTCCACTCCCCGAATGTCATGGTCAGCGGAATATTCCACTTTTCGCAGATCCAACCCACAAGCCCCATATGATCCGGATGGAAATGCGTGCAAATCAACCGGGTGATTGGTTTTCCCTTTAGGTGTTTTGCAAAGATTTCTTCCCAAAGACCTTTAATTTTCCCGGAATTGAAAGCAGCGTCCACCAGGGTCCAGCCGTCTTCATCTTCCAGAAGGTAAAGATTAATAAAGTCGAGACCCTTAAAAGGGATTGGCATGCGCACCCAATAAACGCCGTCCGCGACTTCAAGGACATCACCATCTCCAGGTCGGGTGCCGAGCGGG
>DIYE01000212.1 GCA_002428885.1 Alphaproteobacteria bacterium UBA6062 | reverse complement strand
CCTGCTCAACCTGCCATATCGTTGTGAGTGATGAGGATTTTGATCTTCTTGAGGACCCCTCTGATGATGAGGAGGATATGCTCGATCTGGCCTTTGGCCTGACTCCGACCTCTCGTTTGGGCTGCCAGATCCATATGTCTGAAGAGCTGGATGGTATTGTTGTCAGCCTGCCGTCCGGCAGTAATAATCAACTTCTTTAATTATCGATTGTAACTCTATGTCTTTCTTTGAAAAATTGAAGTCCGCTAATAACAGCGTTTGGTCCGATTATACTCAGCATGAATTCGTTCGGGGATTGCAGACCGGAACATTACCCAGGGGAGCTTTCGAATATTATCTCAAGCAGGATTATCTGTTCCTGATCCACTTCGCACGGGCATACTCCCTGGCCGCCTACAAAGCGGATACGCTGGCGCAGATGAAGGCAGCAACAGCAACCGTCTCAGCCTTGATAGAAACGGAAATGGCTCTGCATGTGCAATATTGCAAAGAGTGGGGCATCAGCGAAGCCGAGATGCAGAAGATCGAAGAGGCGCCGGAAAATATGGCATACACTCGCTATGTTCTGGAAAAGGGGCATGCAGGCGATATTCTGGATCTCTATGTAGCGCTGTCACCTTGCGTTGTCGGCTACGGAGAAATTGGTAAGAGGCTGTCATCAAGCCCGGAAACCGTGACGGAGGATAATCCGTATCTTCCCTGGATCGAGATGTATGCGGGGGAGGAGTATCAGGAAGTCTCAGACGGAGCCATTAAACAACTGGAGGATCTCGCTGAGGCTCGTCTGACGGAAGCCCGTTTTGACAGTCTTTCTAAAACCTTCCGGGAGGCTAGCCGTCTGGAAGCCGCCTTCTGGCAGATGGGACTGGACCATAAGGCGGCTTAACCACGTGTTACGCTAGCGACCGATAGCATATCCTTGCATAAAGCGGGGGTTGGCTGCGGCTTTTAAAAGTTCACCATCTTTGGAGGCTGCGGTCATACGACCGAGACACCAATCCTCATCGACAATGAGTTTATGCCCTTTTGCAAGCAAGGCGTCGGCGGTGTCTTGAGGAAAGCGGCCTTCAATCGCGAGGTGTCCGATATCGGTTTCCCGAGGGAAGAAGGAGTTTGGAAAATGCGCGGTGTTGAAGCCAGGCGCATCAATTGATTCCTGAAGGTTCAGGCCGAAATGGACGTGTCGCAGAAACAGATGCAGTGACCATTGATCCTGCTGATCTCCGCCAGGGGTGCCGAAAACCATGTAGGGGGCGCCATCTTTCAAAGCCAAGGACGGGGTTAGGGTTGTACGGGGGCGTTTTTTGGGAGCCAGGCAAGCAGGGGAAGCCGGGTCCAGCCAGAACATCTGCGCGCGATTGCTCAGGGCAAAACCAAGCGACGGAATGACCGGAGAACTCTGAAGCCAGCCTCCGCTGGGTGTTGCGGCAACCATATTGCCCCATTTATCAATAATATCCAGGTGACAGGTATCGCCTTTTGCGCCGCCATCCTTGGTCGGATGAGGTTCATCAAAGCGCGCAACCGTCGGTTCGCCTATGTCATACTTGGAGTTGCCCTCTGCTGATTCTCCTTTCGGGCGGATTACAACGGGGCCACCAAATCCCTCAATCGTACCGGGGCGCACCTCCATAGAGGCGTCGTCCGTGATGAGGGCACGACGTTTGTCATTATAGTCTTTGGACAAAAGGGTCTCGAGTGGGACATCAACAAAGTCCGGATCCCCATAGAAAGCCTCTCTGTCAGCAAAGGCCAGCTTAGTGGCTTCTGTAACAAGGTGAACAAATTCGGGAGAAGTCTCCTCCAGGCTGTCAAGATCAAAGCCTTCCAATAGGGCAAGCTGCTGCAAAAAGACCGGTCCTTGCCCCCAGGGCCCCGTTTTGCAGACCGTATAGCCTTTATAGTCAAAGGTTAAAGGCTCTTCCTCAGTCGCACTCCAATTCGCCATGTCATCGGCACATAGCAAGCCGTGATGCCGCTTTTCGGTGGTATCCATGACCTCTTGAGTGCGGCAGAATTTGTCGATTTCTTCAGCAACAAAGCCTTGCTTCCAGATTTTTCGGGCGGCTTCAATTTGTTCCTTTCGATCACTTGAGGCGGCCTCGGCTTCACGAATGATCCTCTCATAGAGATCTGCTACCGCCGGGTTCTTAAAAATTGTTCCGGAGTTTGGAACCTCGCCATCCTTCAAATAGATCTCAGCAGAACTTGTCCATTCATCTTCAAAGAGTTCTTTGACGGATTCGATCGTATTACAAATATTGGGAACAAGCGGATAGCCATCGCGGGCAAAACCGATTGCGTGGGCAAGAACATCCCGAAGGGGAAGGGTGCCGTATTTCAAAAGCATCAGCATCCAGGCATCGAAAGCGCCAGGCACGACAGCCGCCAGCAGCCCGCTGCCTGGAACAATCTCCAGCCCTAACTCTTTATACCGCTCAATTGTTGCAGCGGCAGGCGCAACTCCTTGACCGCAAATAACCTTTGGATCTCCTCCCGCCGGAGCAAGGATGATGGGCACTTCGCCGCCTGGGCCGTTCAGATGTGGTTCAACGATTTGAAGGGCAAAGCCCGTTGCAACTGCTGCATCGAAAGCATTGCCGCCTTTTTCGAGAATTGCCATGCCTGCTGCTGTTGCCAGCCAATGAGTGCTGGTAACAACCCCGAAATTTCCAGTTATTTCGGGACGGGTTGTAAATCGAGGCATGCGTAACTCCATGGACTGCTGAGGCTGCTGCTGGAGCAGCTCTTAAAAATACAGATTAGTGATTGACTCTGATCCTAAAGCGAGATTTAAATTGGTTCAACCAATTATTGGTCTAACCAATTTTTGGAGCGTGATTACGAAACAGCCTGAACAACAGGCATCAAGAAATTCTCACAGGAGAGGTCATGTCACTTTTCAAACATTCCATGCTGGCCCTGACCGGGGCGGCGGCTATTCTCGGCTTTTCATCACAGGCACATGCAGCGGATATTCCCTGTAACACTGCACAACTTATCGTTCCCTGGGGCGCTGGTGGCGGTACCGATGTTATTTTCCGGCAGATTGTTGAAACCGTAAACAAGTCCGGTGCAAAACCACAATTGCAAGTGGTCAATATACCGGGGCAGGGCGGTAACAAAGGTACTAAACAGGCTGCTAAAGCTGACGCTGACGGTTGCACGCTCGTTGCTATTCATCAAAGCGCCATTACCAGTTACTTTACCGGTCGGATCGATTTTACGTGGGACAAATTCGAGCCTATTGCCATGATGACGCGGACAGCTTCCATCATTGGCGCCAATAAGGATGTTCCGTTTAACAGTCTTGAAGAACTGATTGCCGAGGCAAAGAAAAAACCTGGTGAAATCACAGCAGGCGGCACGTTCGGATCGGTTAGCCAGTTTGTGTTTCTGTTGATTGAGGATGCGGCGGGCGTAAAGTTCAAGCATGTTTCTTATGACGGAACCAAACAGCGTATGACGGCCTTGCTTGCCAATAATATTAATATTGGTGAAATCAATCTGGCTGCGACCCGTAAATATATCGAGACTGGTGGATTGAAAGCCCTGGCACTGATGAGTGCGGATCGTCTCAGTGATATTCCGGACGTGAAAACCTCAAAAGAGCAGGGCGTCAATATCGTTTACGGTGTTGAACGGGGGATTATGGCTCCGAAAGGCACTCCTAAAGCTGTCCTTGATCACTACGGAAAACTCTTCGCTGCTGCAGCCAAAGATACCGGACTGCAAGCGAGCATGAAAACAAAGGGAACGACGATTACCTACATGGATCCGGGGGCTTATACCGACCATATGACGAAAACATATGCAAAATGGGAGTCCATCGCCAAAAAAGTTGGCGTGTATAAGCGGGATAACTAACCGGTTTTGGGAGCTGCGCTAGCAGCTCCCTTTTTAAATTCAAGTGGATTTAGATATGCCAAACGCACGTATGTCGACCCTTGTCGCTGCAACCCTTCTTGGTTTCTGCGTGATCATGTGGTTTGCGAGTTACAACATTCGGGATTTAGGGTTTGACGGAATGCCGGCGCATGCCTGGCCTCAGTTTATCATCGTTGCCCTTGGCGCCGTCTCACTGCTCTATTTTGTGCAGTCTGCACTGGCATGGCGCAAGTCTAAAGCGGGAGATATTCCCCCCATAACAGCGCATGCCATTTGGGATTGCGTAAAAAAATATCGTAACGCCTTATGGTGCTTTGGCCTGTTCTTTGGTTTTTTGGGCACTTTGCCGCTTTTGGGAATGTTGGTCGGCGGTGTTCTATTTACTTTTTTGCTTCTTTGCATTCTGGGCGGATGGTCGTTACGGCAGCTTCTGTTACATGCCTGTCTGTCCGTGATCTCTATCGGCGCAATGTGGTCTATTTTCACTTTTGGGCTTCGGGTCTTTCTGCCTGAAGGTTCCCTCTTCTCCGGCTTTTAAAGATAGTCAGATGTTTGATATACTTATTGATGCAGGGAGTCAGATCCTTCTTGATCCTACGACCCTGTTTTTAATGGCTGTTGGGGTAACAGCGGGCCTCCTGGCCGGTGCAATCCCCGGATTTACGATTGCCATGGGAGTCGTTTTAACACTTCCCTTTACCTTTGGTATGACACCCATTCAGGGACTGTCTACAATGATCGGTGTCTTTGTTGGCGGTCTCTCAGGCGGTTTGATGTCGGGTATATTGACGGGCATTCCCGGGACGCCCTCTTCCGTTGCGACAACATTTGAT
>DIYE01000368.1 GCA_002428885.1 Alphaproteobacteria bacterium UBA6062 | reverse complement strand
AGCTGGTGGCAGGCGCCCAGCGCTCAAGAGCCCCTATTCAGAATTTAGCCGACAAGGTTGCAGCCTGGTTTGTACCGACGGTTGTCTTTATTGCCCTCGCAGCCTTTACAATCTGGTTGATCTGGGGTCCCGTCCCCACGTTATCCTATGCATTGATTGCTGCCGTGTCGGTTCTGATCATAGCCTGTCCCTGTGCCCTTGGCATGGCTACTCCTATGTCAGTCATGGCAGCAACAGGTCGCAGCGCACTGGCTGGCATCCTTATCCGAAATGCGGAAGGGCTCGAAAATCTGGCCCGGATAGACACGCTGGTTACGGATAAAACAGGCACTCTGACCGAGGGGAAACCCGCCGTTCAGGATATCATACCCGCTGGGGAATGGAGCCGGAAGAGTGTCCTTGCCCTGGCAGCCGGCCTGGAAACAGGATCCGAGCACCCTCTTGCCGAAGCCATTCGCATAACGGCCAAAAACGAAAATATTGCGCCTGTATCCATCAGTAACTTCAGCGCTGTCTCCGGTATGGGAGCCATTGGCTTGCTGCCGAACGGGCCTGTCGCCATCGGCAACAAAACCTTTATGGGAAGAGAACATATCGATATTTCCGAACTCGCGGAAACAGCGCAGCAACTTGAACAAGTCGGCAAGACTGTGGTGTATATTGCCGTCAGCGGACAAGTTTCCGGCCTTATAAGCTTTGCCGATACAATCAAAAGCGCTGCCGCTGAAACAATCACAGTCCTGAAAAATCAGGGCATAGAGGTTATCATGGCAACCGGTGACAGCGAAGGTCCCGCACACCATATTGCGGACCAGCTCGGCATTTCGGATGTTCGTGCCGGCCTTTTGCCCGCTGATAAGAAGTCGCTGGTGGATACTCTCATGCAGGAAGGCCATATAGTCGCCATGGCGGGAGATGGCATCAATGATGCACCGGCTCTGGCAGCGGCACATGTAGGCATTGCCATGGGAACAGGCATGGATGTCTCTTTGGAAAGTGCGGATATGACAGTGCTGAAAGGAGATATCAGTGCGATCCGACGGGCCCATATATTGTCCCGCAAAACCATCGGCAATATCCGTCAAAATCTTCTTCTGGCCTTCGGTTATAACAGCCTGTGTGTTCCTATCGCAGCCGGAATCCTGTATCCTCTCACGGAAACCCTGCTCTCCCCCATGATCGCCGCGGCGGCGATGAGCCTGTCGTCGGTTTCTGTGATCGGGAATGCCCTTAGGCTTAGAAACGTGAACCTGGATGAGTAACCATGAATATCGGCGAGGCAGCTGAACAGTCCGGTCTTCCCCGAAAGACCATTCGGTATTATGAAGAGATTGACCTGGTGCATCCGGGACGTGCAGCGAACGGTTACCGCGATTATTCGGTGGATGATATTCACTGCCTGTCATTTATCCAGCGCGCCCGGCAGCTCGGCTTTTCCATAGAAGAATGCCGAACTTTGCTGTCTCTTTACAAAGACAAAAACCGCTCAAGCTCTGAGGTCAAATCACTGGCATTGCAAAAGATTGCTTCCATTGAACAGAAAATTGAAGAACTTCAGGCAATGAAATCCATGCTGTCCCGTCTGGCCAGTACCTGCCACGGGGACAATAAGCCGGATTGTCCGATCCTGGATGAAATCGCCGGGGATTTAATCTCCGACTAGCCTGGTAGGCCGTTTCGTTCACCGCATCAATATCGCAAGATTTATCAAGTCCCTGTATGATTAATTAAGCTGTCTTGGTTTGAGAGGTTTAACAGGCAACAATGAAGCAGGTAAATCCGGCCGGATATGAAGACAGATTACAGCGTGTCACAGCCTATATTTATGATCATCTGGATCAGGCGATTGACCTGAACCATCTGGCGGATATTGCCTGTATGTCCCCCTATCACTGGCATCGAATTTATCGTTCCGTTTACGGTGAGACAATTGCCGCCACGGTTAAACGGCTCCGCCTTAGCCGAGCTGCAGCTTACCTGGTCAACAGCAACCTTACTGTGCAGGAAATTGCCGGAAAAACAGGTTATGCGAATGTCCAGTCCTTTACCCGACTGTTCAAGCTGGCCTACGGCCTGCCGCCTGCCCAATACCGCAGTGAAGGCTCGCATACCGTTTTCGAACAACGCTTTAACCGACAGGATGCAAAAATGTACAACATTTCCATTAAAAATGTTGATCCCATAAAGGTTGCCTCTATTCCTCACAAAGGGCCTTACATCAATATCGGAAATGCTTTCGATAAAGTATTCGGAGCCCTAGGGAACCGATCCCTGGATTGGAGTATGGCCCGAACCATTGGCATTTTTTATGATGATCCGGACTCACATGCGGAGGCGGATTTAAGATCCCGGGCCGGGATTACTGTGGAGCCCGATTTCGAGATTGCCGCCCCTCTCGAAGAAGCAATAGTCCGGGATGGCCGATATGCAGTCCTTCATTATAAAGGTCCCTATACCGATATGAAAAAAGCCTATATGTGGCTTTATGGAGAATGGCTGGTCCAGTCCGGTGAAGAAGCCGCAGACGCGCCCTGCTTTGAGCTTTATCTCAATAACCCGCGGGAAACGCCGCCAACTGAATTGCTGACGGATATCCACCTGCCTCTTGTTTAGAGCCAGGACTGTTTAGAGTGTATTGTTTTTAGGAGAGATCATTTGATGGAGCCAAATCAGAAAACACGCTAAGCTGCGTCATGGAAAATCACGCCAAGGACAAAGCGCTGACCGCGCCGGAGGGGACTGACACCATGGCGCATTTTCACCTGATAAAATCCGCGCTTACCAGCTTCAGGCCGGACATTGACGGCAAAGGCTATCGCCTGCCCTCTCCTGGGCGAATAAACGCTAACCCGGGATTGCATTCTCGGCCTTTGATGGGTCAGCACGAACTCGCCACCCTCAAAGTCGTCACCGGGTTCGCTCAGGCAGATCGCCACCTGGATCGGAAACAGTTCCGCGCCATAAAGGTCCTGATGAAGGCAATTATAATCCCCTTCGCCATATTTCAACAAAAGCGGCGTCGCCTTTTCCTGTCCGGCCTGCCGACACTGCAACCGATAATCCGCGAGCGAGTCCGGGTACTGTTTTTCAAGGCTTAATTTGATCGACCAGTCGTTGGCAACTGTTTGAAATCTCTGATACCAGGCATTTCTTAATCCCTCTATCCTTGCAGGTAAGGGATAGCCGAAATACTGATACTCTCCCTGCCCGAACTGGTGCCGGGACATGATAACTCTGCTGCGAAACAACGCCGGATTTTCATAAGCGCGGATAAACTGTTCACAGCTTTCAGCATCCAGAACAGTCCCCATCTCCCAGACGCCCTCTCTCGCAAGAATTTTTAGTCCTTTTTCCCAGTCAGGTTCATACACTCTGTCGCCTTCCTCATTCTGCCTTTTATTTTGGGCCGGAAAGCTAGCGCATGGAACCATGCATGACTGTCCGGATCCCGCGTTCAAAATCGTCACTTATGCATCGCATGATCATAGCCAGGCTTGCCGCTTATCATTATTTCAGTTACATGCTTTTAAGGGTCCCACCCTCCATCCGTAACTTGAATGACATCTAGGCCACTTCATGAGCAAACTGTCTCCAACCCTGTATGGCACGCTTTTAACAGTTGCCGGTGTTCTGATCCTGACGCCGGACGGGCTGCTGGTTCGGCTTGCCAATCTGGATAGTTGGACTCTTCTGTTCTGGCGAGGCCTGCTGTTCGCTGCAGGTATTCTGGGGTTTTATGTCCTGCGGTTTCGAACCGGAGTGGTCGATAGAATCCGGGCCATGGGGTGGCGAGGCCTTCAGGCGGCAGTTTTCTTTGCCAGCAGCACCATCTTCTTTGTCCTTGCCATTCTGAACACCAGCGTGGCCAATACTTTGGTGATTATTGCAACAGCACCTTTATGTTCAGCCATTCTGTCTCGCGTTTTTCTGAAAGAGCAGATCAGCCGCTCGACCTGGATCGCCATTCTGGTCAGCGTCGGCGGCATCGGTATTTTGTTTGTCGGTAATCTAACATCCGGCAACAGAGCCGGAGATTTCTTTGCTTTCTGCTCCGCATTGTCCATCGCCAGTCAGATTACAACCGTTCGGCTTGCCAGAACTGTCGATATGGTTCCCTCTCTCGGCATTAGCGGTTTAATGATTGCCGTGATTGTTCTTCCTTTCGCTGCTCCGTTACAGGTTTCAGCAGAGAGTTTTTCTATCCTGACCCTCAATGCACTGATTATCCTGCCGCTGTCTTTTGGCCTGATCACAATCGGGCCGCGTTACATTTCTGCCGCTGAAGTCAGTCTTATCATGCTACTGGAGACTTTTATCGGGCCGGTGTGGGCCTGGCTGTTCATTCACGAAGCTCCGGAGACCGAGACACTGATTGGCGGTGCCTTGGTTCTGACGACCTTGATGGTCCATGCCCTCTATAATGCTCGGACAAACAAGACGGCAGTCGATAATCAAACCTGAAGGTCTTCTAAAACAGCGGCCTGGCGACATTCTGCAAGCGGCACAATAACAGTAAACATAGTCCCTTGCCCCACCCGGGATTGCACATTGATACCGAGATCAAGCATCTGGACGATCCGGTAGACAATCGCCAAGCCAAGTCCTAATGACCCGTCAGCAGACGTCTTGTCGCGCTCATAGCTCTGAAACTCCTCAAACATCGTCTCCAGCTCAGGCTCCGGAATACCCTGTCCGGTATCTATAACCTGAATATGAACGCAGTCCTTCTTTCTGCGAGCACCCACGAGAACCCGCCCGCGAGGAGAATACTTGATGGCATTGGAAATCAGATTACGCAGCAGCCTTTCAAGCCAGATCGCATCCGTATTGACCCGCACGCTACTCTCGATCAAGGTAAGGCTAACCGCGCTTTCTTTCGCCACTCCGGAAAACTCCCGGCACAGGCCGCTGCAAATGTCTTTAAGATGAAAGGGGCGGATATCTGGTTGCAACCGGCCCGACTTCAGATAAGAGAGATTAAGCAGACTGTCGAGCATCCCTTCCATACTGGTGAAGGCCAGTCCGATCTTGTCATGAAGATCTTTTCGGGTGTTGCGATCCAGCGGATTGATCATTTCCAAGGTGGAAATAAACAAACGGGCCGCGTGGATCGGTTGCCGCAAGTCATGACTGGCCGCCGCCAGGAATTCTGAATTTGCCTTCTTGCTTCTGGCCGCCGCAATGCTTTGCCTGGCCGCTTTTGCAAGATCCTGCTTTAACGTAATCCTTTCCTGCAGGCGAGACGCCTTTCGGCGCGCCATCGCATCCACGCGTAAGGAAATATAGACATAAAAGAGCAGGAGCAAAACACCGCCCCCTGCGCCAAGAGAATTCTCAAAGAAGAAAAGCCTCAACAGTACCGGGGCCAGTGCTATCAGGGAAAACAGGATCGCAATACGCGAATGTCCCAACGTCAGATCGGAGGACCATCCTGCGTAAATCGCAAGGATGCAGACAAGAGCCATTTCCGTCAGTGGATCTGCCTCGGGCCAGAAGAAAACCGGCAGCAATCCAACCCCGAGAGCCGTCAAGCCATGAAATAGATTTTCCAGATGCCTGACATAACCAATATATTTTGCAGAGTTTCCAAGGAAACACAGGTAAGCAAAATGCGCGAAGATGCGACACAGCGTCATCACCAGCATCCCCCCTCCCCATTTCAGGACAGAGATATCATCCAGATATCGGGCTAGAAAAGTGGTGATCAGCAGGATGCCAGTACACAGCAGAAACTTTGATAAAAGGGAAAATTTGAGTTTTGACAGGCTGAGTTCGTCCGAAAGGCGCACAAATTCACGCTTCTCGGATGCGGACAGGTTCGTCGGCATCCGATAGTCCCAGAAAATAAAATCGTTAATCCTGTCAGAAAGACGACGCCCCAAAACCGCAACTCCCCCTCGCGGTCAATGCCATAAGCAGTACCCTCAGAGAGGTAGAATAACACAGATTCCGTATCTACTAAACGGTAATTTTTGATGCCCTGGAGTCAGGCCTCCTGTTAGATAACGCCATCCCGATAAAAAATATGACGGCCAACTTCACCCACCTTGTCCAGACTCAAACGCCAGTTCGGTGCAACATAGTCGGCATGATAATGAGTGGCTCTCTTTGCAACGCCGCTTCTTTCACCTGCCATAACCAGGGCAACAACTTTCAAAGAGCGTTCCCAGGCCTTCAAATCTGTTGGACGATCCGGTTTACCGTCACAGGCAAATGAGAACTGACAGCGATTGGGCAGATGCTGGTTCTGGAACACAACCTTACAGGCATTATCCGGATACTTCCGATCGACAACCCGGTTCAGAACAACCTCAGCAATGGCAACCTGGCCAATCAGCGGCTCTCCGCGGGCCTCAAAATAGACGGCCTGCGTCAGGCACAGCTCATCCTTCGAGAATACGCGTTCAAACAGATCCACAGACTTCAGGGTTGCTTCCACTTTGCTAGCATCCGGCATATCCAGATTCTGCAGGTGGGAGAAGCTTTTTCCCTGGAATGGATCAATAGAAGCGACTTTCCTCTCAAGTTCCACCGGGGAAGATGTCCGGTATTTGGCTGCCATATAGCGGTTCTGCAGTTCCAGATCTGTCATACCGATTTGGAAAAGCAGCGCGAAACTCACGCCGGTCAAAAGAAGAACAGACAGAATGCCAAGCGCGATACCGACTCTATGAGAGCCTGCCATCGATCGGGGTTTTACCTGTTTATCCATGTCACTCATCCTGGTTTGTCGCCTCAGGCCTCTTTTACCGAACATGTTCTATCCGGATATTGAGGCCGTTTGTTAAGCTTTTGTTAACGTATCAGATCCGTAAATCTGATTTCATCCCCCAAATGTGTGCCAAAAGTTTCTTTTTTTGATACTTTATTAACCAAAACAGATCATAACTGTTTATCAGATCCCGGCGGGTAGCGCCCGTCCGGGATTTACTCACAAAAAAGGCGCATGCTCATGCGCTCTCTCAATAGACTAGGTGGGCAATGACGTAGCCATTCTCTTGTTTGCCTCACCAGGATATCATACCGCATATGGGGGATAATGGGGATGAAACAATGATCATACGACAAAAATCAGCGTTCATATCCTCTTTTGATTGAATTTAATCAAAATTACACCCCCAAAATACGTAAAAAATAAAACCTCCTACCGAATCTCCCCCTCTTGTATCGGTTTTCTTTTTTTCCTGATGAAGCGTCTGGTGATATTTCATCAAATTTTAATCAAATTCTACCTTTAGGTGCGTCGCTTTTTTATCGGGACACAGATGAACAAAAACAGAAGGAAAGAATCATGTTTCTGCAATATGATTAGAATTAATACTTTAGAAGTATAAACAGTTTTTTCAAATATGCCTAAAAACCTATATGCGTTAAAATTTTCGTGCTTAAAAGGCAGCCAAATCGTTAATATGTAACGGATATTACGTTTTTTTTCGAAATATTGAATTGTTTTGCTTGCATCAATGATCCGTTTCGTTATATCAGCGGATAGGAATTTTCACTTCTCTTATTAGTAATTGGTTGAGTAAATGGATATCACATCACTTCAGGACAAAGCACTCGAAGCCAGCCGCTTCCTAAAAGCAATGTCTAACAAGCACCGGTTGTTGATCTTGTGCAATCTTGTAGACGCAGAACGGTCTGTCGGCGAGCTTGAAAAAATCGTTGGCTTGAGTCAGTCCGCTCTCTCTCAGCATCTGGCCCGCCTGCGGAAAGAAGAAATCGTAAAAACCCGCCGGGAAGCCCAGACCATCTACTATTCTCTTGATGATGAAAGCGTCATCGACGTCCTGGAAGTCCTGTATGACATCTTCCTCGGCGACGACGAGTCTTTGGCTGAAGTCGCCTAATCAGGCTTTCAGCAAATCTTCCATCGAATTGACGGTCGCTTTCAGATGTTGAGGCTGCTGTCAATTCGGATAATCTGCTTCCCTAATACACGCCTCTCCTGCATCGCCTTTAACCGATCCGACACCTCTGCAAGCGATGCCACATCCCCGATCCATGGTTTTAAATCGCAGGCTTCCGTGAGCTCTACCAGTTCCTGAAAGGCCTTTTCGCCGTCTTCCGGATTTCTGCGGCCATATTCACCTGCCCGAACCCCGACCAGAGATGCCCCCTTTTCCTGAAGAAGATTAAGAGGAACCTTCCCGAAGGAATCGCTGGCAAATCCGACAGTCAGTAAACGACCTGACCAGGCCAGGGATTTCACTCCCTCCTCCAATACCGGCCCTCCAACCGGATCGAGGATAACGTTTGCGCCTTTGCCTCCGGTTAAATCCAGAACCTTTTCCGCAAACCGATAGTCGTTGTAATGGATGAGATGATCGGCCCCGGATCGGTGAGCAATATCCAGTTTCTCCGCATGGCTTGCCATAGCAATAACCGTTGCGCCGAGCCCCTTGGCAACCGCCACGGATGCCTGGCCAACACCGCCGCCGGCGCCTGAAATCAGGACTGTCTCGCCGGGTTGCAGATTGGCCCGTCGGGATAAGGCGACATAAGCCGTCTGAAACGTAACCGAAAAAGCGGCCCCCTCTTCAAAACTGAGATTCTCCGGCAGAGGCTCGACAGATCCCTCATGGACAGTAATGGTCTCACTGCAGGCACCGGTCTTGCCTTTGAACATAACTTTATCACCCAAACGGAAATGCCGACATTTCCTACCCATACGAGCGATCACACCCGCCCCTTCCATGCCAATGACAAAAGGAAGGGGTGGTCGAAACTGGTATTTCCCGTACGTCATCAAAAGATCCGGAAAGTTGAGGGAGGCCGCTTTCACGTCGATCACAACATCCTGGTCTCCCGGCTCACGAGGATCTGTTGCTTCCAGCATCACGGCTTCCGGTCCACCAAGATGGCGGCAAACCGCAGACAGAGAGCTTCTTCTTTTCATTTTTTATGCCCTTTATCAGATTTCTACAGATCCGACCGAATGAGAAGGTCGTCACAGTGTTTCAACAATGATGTTACTGGAATCCGGCTATAGAAACATATATTTGTGAGATATCTTTTAAAATGAATGGTAGAGCGTCGGCATGGCAGCATCTGAAATATCCTATCTTGCAGCGGCAGGCGGCGGCATCGTCAGCTTTCTCA
>DIYE01000165.1 GCA_002428885.1 Alphaproteobacteria bacterium UBA6062 | reverse complement strand
CAGGTGGTTTTGCACCATATCCCGAAGAGCGCCGCTTTTATCGTAATAGCCACCGCGCCCCTCTACCCCGACAGTTTCGGCAACGGTGATCTGCACGTGATCAATCAGGCCGTGATGCCAGACCGGCTCAAACAGGGAATTACCGAACCGCAGAACCATCAGGTTCTGAACCGTTTCCTTTCCAAGATAATGATCAATTCGGAAAATCTGCTCTTCAGCAAAATACCGGGCAATCTGTTCGTTGGTTTCCCGGGCGCTTGCCAGATCCATACCCAGCGGTTTTTCAAGAACCACCCGGGTCTTATCATGGATAGCCCCGGCATCATGGAGTCCTTTTCCGATTTTGCCGAAAAGAGAAGAATGGGTCGCCAGATAAAAAACCCTGATTTTTCCCAGGTCGTCAGACAGCGTGCCCTTTAGAGACTTGAAATTTGTACCGTCATCAATATCAAGCTTGAAATAGCTCAGTCTCTTTTCAAAGGCTTGCCAGTTTTCTTCACTGAACGGATTGTCCGCCATGTGCTTTTCGCATCCGGTGCGGACCTGTGCCGCATATTCCGCCTCAGAGAGATCGCGCCGCCCTAAGGCAATGATCCGACTACCTTCCGGCAGGCGTTCGTCACATTCACTGAAGAGCAGGGCCGGCATCAATTTGCGGATAGCAAGATCGCCGGTGCCGCCAAAGACGACAAAATCAAAGGGTTCAACCCCAAGTGCGACACTCATACTTTATCCTCTAACAGCTCAGACTCCGATAACAGTTTTATCAGATCATCAGATTATCGGACAAAAATGAAAATTAGATGAGGATATCCTTGTCAGTCAATAAGGGCCTGGTGGACCAGCGCCCGGAGCTCCTTGCGAAGCGGGTAATAACTGGAAGGAAGCAGTTGGGTCAGAAACAACACCACCATATCCTCAAGCGGATCAACCCAGAAAACCGTACTGGCCATCCCGCCCCAGCCAAAGTCGCCCGGATTACCCATCATCTGTGCTTTGGGCGGATCCAACATAACCCAGCCCCCCAGACCGAAACCTACACCGGCGAAGGAAACCTCCGAAAAGACCGGCTGCCCCATGGAGGCAAGATCTCCCGGCATATGGTTTTGCATGATGAAATCAACAGTGCGGGTACCAAGGATCTGTTCAGATCCGTGACGACCCCGCTGCCGGATCATCTCAGCAAATTTCAGATAATCCGCTGCCGTCGACAAAAGGCCGCCGCCGCCGGACAGCCCTTCAACGGTTCCTTCGGCATAGACCGTTCTTTCCGCATTTTCGACGAGTTTCAGTTGCCCGTTTTTGTCCGGCGTATAGCTGGCTGCAAAACGGTCAGTCTTTCCGGCTGCCAGATCAAAAGCCGTATCCTCCATGCCAAGAGGGTCCAGGAAGGTTTCCTGCAGATAAACATCCAGCGACTTTCCGGAAATAACTTCCACCAGCCGCCCGACAACATCCGTCGAAACACCATAGTTCCAACGGGAACCCGGCTCAAACTTCAATGGCATCTCACCAAGCCGATTAATCTGCTCCTCCAGGCTTCCCCGCCTTGGACCGAAATCCATCTTCTCTTCGGCATAGAGGCTTTCGAGGACACCCAGATTAAAATCGTAGGTCAATCCGGAGCAATGAGTCAGCAGGTGGTGAATGGTCGGTTTCGTCTGACAGGGTTCCGTGTCGTCTATGGTTGTCGCGTTCTTACGAAGAACCCGCATATCCTTGAAAGCCGGAATAAAGGCCTCAACCGGATCGTCGAGATGGAAAAGCCCCTTCTCATACAGCGCCATCAGTGCGAAAGATGTGACCGGTTTGGTCATGGAGTAAAAGCGGGCAATCGTGTTTTCCTGCCAGGGCTTATCCCTTTCCACATCAGCAAAACCGGTCCAGTCGGAATAGGCGACCTCCCCTCCCCGAGTAATCACGGTCTGGGCACCCGGCAGTTTACCGGCCTCCACATATTTCTTCATCCAGTCCGTAATATTCTCGAGCCGGGATGACGAAAAGCCCAATGCTTCCGGTTTACAGGTTTTTTCCACGTTTGCCCCCAATATACGTTAGTCGCGCGCTTCTATGGTTTTTTGAGATTGCGTACCCAGTCCTTCCACGCCCATTTCGATTTTTTGTCCGACGGTCAGGTAAATCGGATCCGGCTTATGTCCCATACCAACACCGGGCGGTGTGCCTGTCGAAATAATATCGCCAGGCTCCAGCGTCATAAACTGGCTTAAGTAGGAGATCACCGTCGCAACACCAAAAATCATGGTTTGAGTGGTACCGTCCTGATAACGATGACCATCCACATCAAGCCACAGACCCAGATTTTGCGGATCCGGCACCTCATCGCGGGTTACCAGCCACGGGCCGACAGGCGCGAAGGTATCATGGCTTTTGCCCTTGACCCACTGACCGGACCGTTCCGTTTGGAAAGCCCGTTCGGAGACATCATTAACCGCACAATAGCCTGCGACATAATTCAGGGCATCAGCTTCGGAGACATATTTGGCACGTTTCCCGATCACAACCCCCAGTTCAACCTCCCAGTCAGTCTTTTCCGAATTCCTGGGAATTTCAATGTCATCATTGGGTCCGCAAATCGCCGTTGTCGCCTTCATAAAGACAATGGGTTCTTCCGGAATCGGCATCCCTGTTTCGGCCGCATGATCAGAATAGTTCAGGCCGATGCAAATCAGCTTTCCAACCTTGGCGACCGGCGGTCCGATCCGGCCAGGCTCAGCAACCAAAGGAAGGGTTGCTGGATCCAGGGCCTTTAATTTAGCAACTTCGGGATCTGTCAGATATCGTCCATCAAGATCATCAATCACACCGGATAGATCCCGCACTTGGCCGTCGACATCCAGCATTCCCGGTTTTTCTTGTCCAACCTCTCCAAACCTCAGCAGTTTCATATCATTCTCCTTAAAAGGGATGTACAGATCAGAAGGTGATCACGATCTTCCCGAAATGCGCCCCGCTTTCCATCAAGCGGTATGCCTCTAACGCATCATCAAAAGGAACCGTTTGTTCAATAACGGGTTTGATATCCTGCGTATCAACAGCCTGAAGAAGCTTTCGGAACATAGCACGAGGTCCGACATAAATGCCTTGCAATTTCACAGATTTCCTCATGATGGAAGTCGGATCAATTTGACCGCCTGTGAGGACGCCGACAAGCGAAACCGTGCCGCCAACGCGCACTGACTCTATTGATTTAGGCAAAGTTCCTGCGCCACCAACTTCAATCACGACGTCAACACCGTGGCCGTCAGTAAGATCCAAAACCTGTTTTTCCCAATCCGGGTTTTCCCGATAATTAATCAGGTCATTTGCTCCAAGAGCTTTAATCCTATCGAGTTTTTCATTGCTGCTTGATGTTGCAATCGTCCGAATGCCACTGACAGCCGCAATTTGCTGAGAGAAGACAGAAACGCCGCCCGTTCCGAGAATCAGCGCGGTATTTCCTGCTCGAGCACCACCCTTTTCAATCAAACAATTCCAGGCTGTCACGGCTGCGCATGGAAGCGTCGCTGCTTCCTCAAAACTAAGGCCTTCCGGGACCGGCAAAGCACCATTCTCTTTCAGAATAACATATTCCGCGAGGACACCATCAATAGGCCCACCAAGAGCAGTTTGCATTACAGTATTGCCAATTGGACCATCTTCCCAATTCTGGAAAAAGCAACCGACGACACGGTCGCCCGCTTTGAAGGATGTGACGCCTTCCCCGATCTCTTCAACAATTCCGGCCCCGTCAGAATTAGGAATGCGCCCCTCAGCGATACCGATGACGCTGGCATTTTTAATCATCAGCAAGTCTCGAAAATTAACAGAGCTTGCTTTCATCTTTACCAGAATTTCACCAGGGCCGGGCTTGGGGGTATCCCGCTGAGCCGTTTTCAATGCATCTAGACCTTCGCCGGAACCAATTTCGTAAATCTTCATTTTTCTGTTCTTTTTGTGTATTCGCCAGTAAGACATTATGGTGGGGCAGGGAGTATAACACGACCCTCCGCACTGAGAAGTAACCAAGATCAGAAATAACGATAAAAATGATTGATCAGATCTTCAACGAGTTTAACAGCTTTCATTTTGCCGTCATCTGCGGGGCCTTGCTGCTTGGTGGCTTTGTGAAAGGTGTTTCATCTTTTGGCCTACCAACCGTCTCCATTCCGGTTCTGGTCTTTATTCTCCCCTTGCCCACGGCCATCTCTATCCTGGCCATTCCCATGACCCTTAGCAATCTGGTGCAGATGGGTGTTTCAGGAGATATTAAAGGATCCGTTCGGCGTCACTGGACGTTATTACTCCCTCTTCTGGTAACTTTACCGATCGGCGCTTACTTTCTGGCTGTCGTCAATACACAATTGCTAACCGTCATGCTGGGGGCCATTTTGATCCTTGTGACCTCCCTGGATCTGATGGGAATTTCCCTCACTTTCCTGAAAAAGAAAGAAGGACTGTTTGCGCCTCTTATCGGGGTGACCTCCGGTGTCATCGGCGGCATGACATCCCTGTTCGGTATCATGCCGATCTTTTTCTTCGTTTCCCTGGGCCTGTCAAAAGAGCGGTTTGTCTCTGTCGTCAGCGTGCTCCTTTTTTCCGGCAGCCTTGTGCTGTCCATCTGCCTGCAAAGAACAGCTTTTCTGGGGCCGATAGAAGCTTTCTACGGGATTACAGGCATGATCCCGATTCTGTTCGGAATCTGGGTTGGCACATTGCTCAGAAAACGGGTTGACCCGTTGTTTTTTCGTAAGATCGTTCTGGTCCTTATCCTGCTGGTCGGCGTCTCGATGATTTACCGTTCCGTGGGCAGCCTGTTTTCCTAAGGCATATCTTCGTCAATTATTCAGCAGCGGCCTGTTCTGTGTCCTGTTCTGAAAGCGGCAACACAAAATAGAACCGGGCACCTCCTTCGGCACGGTTTTCCATCCAGATCCGACCGCCCAGAAACGTCACGATCTGCCGGCAGATGGCCAGTCCCAAACCAGATCCCTGAGGCTTGTCCTGCGTAACGGTATGGGATTGATGAAAGCGCTCAAAAATCTTTTCTTTCAGTGGAGCCGGGACACCAACACCGTTATCCTCAACAGAGCAGTAAAGCCCTTCGTCTCCCTGCCACGCTGCCACCTTAATCTCACCCTGTTCCGCATCACAGAATTTAATGGCGTTCGAGACCAGATTAATAACCACCTGGGTCAGTTGGTCCTTATCCGCCTTAATGGCCGGAAGATCTTTATCCAGAGACAAAGTAAGATCAATGTTTCGATCTTTTATCAGCAGATTCAATGTGCCAACCGCCTCATTGATGGTCTCGGCAACATCCACCTCTTCCAGAAGCCAGTCCATGCGTCCGGCCTCCATCTTTGCGAGGTCCAGCAACTGGTCAATCAGACGGGTCAGCCGCTCGCTTTCATTAATGATAATGCCGAGAAACTGACTTCTCTCCTGAACGGAGACTTCCGGATTATCGTGAAGAATTTCACCAAACGCCCGAAGACTGGTCAACGGTGTCCTTAGCTCATGACTGACCATGGACAAAAAGTCGTCTTTTAAGGAATCCAGTTCTTTGAGCCGGGCATTAGCCATCTGCAACTGGGACGTCGCCTCTTCCAGTTCCGTGGATTTCTGCTCCAGCTTGTGACTGTATTCAATCACCTGACTGGTCTCATCCAGGATCCGATAGACTTCATCCAGACTAACGATTTCCCCTTTTACAATGGAACCGATCATAACCCGTGCCGTAGCGGACCCAATGGATCCTGCCAACAGCCTTTCAGCGAAATCCAGCAAGGCGGCATCCACCGTATGGCTTTTTCGCAGATTAATTCCTCTCTCTTCCGCAAAAGCGTCAAAAGCATCAGCCACTTTCCGAACGCCAACGAACCGCCCGACCAGCTGCTGCAGATCGGCGATCGTTACGGAACCTCTCCAATAACTGCTGTCTCGCGCATCTTCCGTATGCAGGAAAACATCAACGAAAAGTTTGGCCTGTATCCGCTCAATGGCCTTCTGCTGGGTCAACAGAGAAGCAATCCAATAACCGCCGATATTGAAAAACATGCTCCAGAACAGGGCATGCGTCAGTCGGTCGAACCCTTCCAGACCAAACAGAGCATAAGGTTTCAGCCACCAGATACTGTTTGGACCTTCTTCAATAAAGCTGATAGGCAACCAGCCGGATTGGGCGAGCGACGGCAACAGCAGCGTATACAGCCAAACAACAAATCCCAATGTCAAACCGCTCATGGCTCCCATAAAGGTGGCGTTTTTCCAGAAAATACCGCCGATGATGGCCGGTGCGAACTGCGCCGCGGCGGCAAATGAAACGAGGCCGATGGTCACCAGGGAATAACTCTCGCTGGCAAAGCGGTAGTAGCCGTATCCGAGGATCAGGATTACCAGAATACTGCATCGGCGAATGGTCAGCAAAAGCCCCGTCAGATCCGCGTTTTTCCCGATCCCTAACCACTTCCAGCGAAGCAGAACCGGCATCACAAGATCATTGCAGACCATGGTGCTAAGAGCGATCGCCGCGACGATCACCATGGAGGTCGCGGCCGACAGGCCACCCAGAAACGCAAACAGGGAAATCAACCCGTGATCATAATAAAGAGGAACTGTCAGAACGAACATATCCGCATCGGCGGGCGTTCCAGCAAAAGCGAGACGACCGCCAATCGCGATAGGCAGAACGAAAATATTGATGACAAGCAGATAAGCCGGAAAAAGCCAGGTTGCCTTGCGCATGTAGTTTTCATCAGGATTTTCAACGGCCGTAATATAAAACTGGCGCGGCAGACAGATGATCGCCGCCATGGAAAGAAGCGTCATCGTCATCCAGAGAGTATATCCTTCCCCCTGGCTCACGGTAAACAGCCGGGACAACTCCGGATCAACGGATGCTCTTTCGAAGATGTCGGTAAAGCCGTTGAAAATACCATATGTCACAAAGGCTCCAACGGTCAGAAAAGCCAACAGCTTTACAACAGATTCAAAGGCAATCGCCGCAACCAGACCTTCATGATGTTCGCTGGCATCAATATGGCGGGTTCCAAACAATATGGCGAACAAAGCAAGAGCGATGGCCACGATCAGTGTTGTATCCATAAAGAAGATCGGCTCCACCGGAGCCGTCGGCAAGATACCTCCTGAAGAGGCTATGAGTATGCGAAAGCTGGTCGCAATGGATTTAAGCTGCAAAGAGATGTAGGGCGTTGTCCCAATCACAGCGATCACGGTAACAAGCCCGCCGAGTGCGGTACTCTTTCCATAACGGGACGCAATAAAATCAGCGATAGAGGTAATCCGATGCTGCTTGCAGATGCGGATGATCTTGATCCAGACAAAAGACCAGAGGACAAAAACCAGGGTCGGCCCCAGATAAATAGGCAAAAAATCAAGACCGGTCGTCGCCGCCCGGCCGACACTGCCATAAAACGTCCAGGAGGTGCAGAAAACAGCAATGGAGAGGGTATAGATATACGGGTTTCGGGACAGGATCCGCTTAACCGCGGCTCGTGTATCCACATAATGGGCAATGGCAAAGAGCAACCCGAGATACAAGAAGGAAACCGTGAGAACCAGGCCGCTAGACATCACCAGGTAAACCCGATTTATTGAGCTGCCTATTCTGAGCGCCGGTATTAAAACTCCGTTCCGGAAGCGGCGGTATTTTCCGGCGCTTGGCTCCAATTGCCATAAAGAAGATCATGACCGCCCAAAGACCAAACAGGTATAGGAAACTAAGAGGCGAGCCTAAAATCAGGATCTGTTTATCGAAGACAAAAAGAGCCGGCGGGAAGATGCCAAGAGCAAACACACAGAAAAGCAGAATGGACCATTCCTTCTTTCGGCCTGTTCGCTTCATATCTGCCTGCCTTTCCTGTGGGTCACTTTAGGGTCCGGACCTTAGGATCCTATCCCTAAGCTTCTATCTGCATCAGCCGCCTGACAGTCTCCCCCAGATCACGGGTTGAGAAGGGTTTGGTTACGAATTCATCGGCGCCCAGTTCCAGCGCTTTCTCCCGGTCGGCTTCCCGGCTTTTTGCGGATAGCATGATAATTTTGACATTATGGCAAGCCGGATTATTACGGATCGTTTCGCACACAGCAAATCCATCCTGCTTCGGCAGCATAATATCCAACAGGACCAGGTCCGGAACATAGTCCTCCACAGCCCGGATCGCCTGATCACCATCAGACGCAACGCGAACCGTGAAACCGACCTGCCGCATGATAAATTGCAGCGACAGAACAATATTCGGCTCGTCCTCTACAACAAGCACTGTATACGACATATCGCCGCCTACTCCTCCCAAAGTACGACATGGCGACCACCTTTTTAGCAGAGTTATGATTATTACGGGGCGGTCAGCACAGAGCGTCACACATCTTTTATTCGATAAGTCTAACCGAAACAGGCGTCCAATACCATCCAACAGTTGGATATTGCCAAATAGAAAAAATGTGAGTGATGTGGAAAAACCGATATGGCCTTAAGGGAATACCGGTTTTTCCTGTTTTGACATCAATTATCCGGTCAGCGGTTCATGCGGTTTTCAATCAACTCATCAACCACGGACGGATCAGCCAGTGTTGATGTATCGCCAAGGCTGCCAAAATCATCTTCCGCTACTTTACGAAGAATACGGCGCATAATCTTTCCGGACCGGGTTTTCGGCAAACCAGGCGCCCACTGGATCAGATCCGGTGCCGCAATCGGGCCGATTTCCTTGCGCACCCAGGTAACCAGTTCCTTACGAAGTTCCTCCGTCGGCTCTTCTCCAAGATTAAGAGTCACATAGGCATAGATACCCTGTCCCTTGATATCGTGAGGATAACCAACCACAGCCGCTTCAGACACTTTGCCATGGGCAACCAGAGCACTTTCCACTTCCGCAGTGCCCATCCGGTGACCGGATACGTTGATCACATCATCCACCCGGCCGGTAATCCAATAATAACCGTCCTTGTCACGGCGTGCGCCATCGCCTGAGAAGTAACGTCCCGGGAAGGTCGCAAAATATGTCTGGAAGAAACGCTCGTGATCCCCATAAACGGTGCGCATCTGACCAGGCCAACTGTCCCGGATACACAGGACGCCTTCGCATTCACCTTCCAGCTCATTCCCGTCATTATCCACCATCATCGGATCCACACCGAAGAAAGGGCGTGTCGCAGAGCCTGGCTTCAGATCCGTTGCGCCAGGCAGCGGTGTGATGAGGATACCACCGGTTTCAGTCTGCCACCAGGTATCGACAATCGGACAACGGTTATCGCCAACCACTTCATGATACCAGCGCCAGGCTTCCGGATTGATCGGCTCACCCACAGATCCCAGCAGACGAATGGAAGAACGCGATGTCTGTTTGACCGGCTCGTCCCCGGACTGCATGAGCGCCCGGATCGCCGTTGGTGCGGTATAGAAAATATTCACCTGATGCTTGTCGCACACCTCCCAGAAGCGGGAGACGGTCGGGTAGTTGGGCACCCCTTCGAACATCAGGGTTGTTGCCCCATTAGCCAGCGGCCCGTAAAGGATATAACTGTGACCGGTGACCCAACCCACATCTGCCGTGCACCAGTAGATATCTCCATCATGATAATCGAACACGTACTGATGGGTCATGGAAGCATAAACCAGATAGCCGCCAGTAGTATGCATGACACCTTTCGGCTTTCCTGTGGAGCCGGATGTATAGAGGATGAAAAGCGGGTCTTCCGCACTCATTTCTTCCGGTGGACAATCAGCAGAGGCTTCCGCCATGGCATCATGATACCAGACATCCCGGCCTTCCACCCAGTTAATGGCATTACCGGTCCGCTTGACAACAATAGCGGTGGTGCAATCGGGGCAGCTTTTCAGCGCTTCGTCCGTGTTGACCTTCAGGGGGACAATCTTGCCGCCACGCACCCCTTCATCGGCGGTAATGACGCAGTTGGATTCGCAATCCTGAATACGCCCCGCCAATGCATCCGGAGAGAAGCCGCCAAAGACCACAGAATGAATAGCGCCGATCCGCGTACAAGCCAGCATGGCCACTGCAGCTTCAACAATCATTGGCATGTAGATGGTGACGCGGTCCCCTTTTTTGATGCCCTGGGATTTCAGCACATTGGAAAATTTACAGACTTCCTCGTGAAGCTCACGATAGGTCAGAGTCTTGTCGTCGGTAGGCTCATCGCCTTCCCAGATGATGGCTGTCTGATCCCCTTTGCTTTCAAGATGGCGGTCGATGCAATTGGCACTGACATTCAGAGTTCCGTCATAAAACCACTTGATATGCAGATCCGCTTCCGCGTAGGAGACATCCTTCACCTTAGTGTAGGGCTTAATCCAGTCGACACGCTTGCCGTGCTCCGCCCAGAAGGCTTCCGGATCTTCAATGGATGCCTTATACATCGCTTCATAACCGGCATTATCAATCCATGAAGAACCGGCCAGATCAGACGGAACCGGATAGAGGTCTTTAGTAGACATAGCTGTATTTCCCTGTGAATGTGTAGCAGTTTCCTCCCGCCGCCACATTATCTTTGATTGTTAATGGCTCTTATTCCAAACAATTCGATTCTGTTTGTCAAATTCTGCATGGAAAATCCGGCATCCCGGAGAGCAAATAGCCGTTTTTCATCAAATAAATAGGACTAAATCGCCAGATATTCGTGACGCAGTTCCTGATCATCCAGAACTTCCTGAGCCGTTCCACGGAAGGCAATCTTGCCCATATCCAGAATCAAAGCCTTATCGGCGAGCTGCAGGGCAGCAACGGCATTCTGCTCGACAATGACGGTGGTAATCCCAAGTTTACGGACTTCCATCAGGATACTTTCGATCTCCTTGACGATCACAGGTGCCAATCCTTCATAGGGCTCATCCAGGAACAGAACTTTCACATCCCGGGCCAGCGCCCGGGCAACCGCCAGCATCTGCTGTTCACCGCCGGACATGGTTGTCGCCTCCTGATTACGCCTCTCTCCAAGCCTTGGAAAGTGATCATAGATTTTCTCGATCTCCCAACCTTTCGGCTCTGATACCTGGGACAGGATCAGGTTTTCCTCCACCGTCAGACCGCCGATGATACGCCGATCCTCCGGTACAAGCTGGATACCCGCCTGAGCCGCCTGATAGGCTTTCATCTCATTGACAGACTGGCCTTGCAGATAGATTTCCCCTTTTGTCAGGACGGGATCATCTACCCGGGACAAAGCCCGTAATGTTGAGGTCTTACCGGCACCGTTTCGGCCCAGAAGCGCAATGATTTCCCCTTCCTGAACATCAAAGGAAACGCCCTGAACGATATAGGATTCGCCATAATAGGCATGAATATCCCTTACGCTGAAAAAAGCACTTTTATCATCCATCAGTGTGCTCCTCCCAAATAAGCTTCTTTCACTTTCTCGTCCTCGCGAACCTCTTCCGGTGCGCCGCCTGCGATAATCTGGCCGCGCGCCAGAACACTCACCTTATCAGCCAGGCTGAACACCACATGCATATCATGTTCGATAATGATTTTTGTCATCCCGCGGCTTTTGATCTTTTTAAGAAGGTCAATGGTCCGGTTGGTATCATGGCGGGACATGCCTGCGGTCGGCTCATC
>DIYE01000301.1 GCA_002428885.1 Alphaproteobacteria bacterium UBA6062 | reverse complement strand
GGTTATCTGCTCGTTAGCGGGATGAGCATTTCTGCGCTTCGCGCCTTCCTGATGATATCCATGGTGTTCCTGGCGATCTGTTTTGACCGGACTGCTATATCGCTTCGAAACCTCGCTTTAGCGGCTCTTGCTATCCTTATTCTATTTCCGGAAAGCCTTCTGACGGCCAGTTTTCAGATGTCCTTTTCCGCTGTTTTCTGTCTGATCGCGACTTACGAAAGATATGGTGACAAGTTGATGACCAGGGCAGGAGATGTGGGGATCATCAAGAGATCTGCCTTGTATCTGACCGGTATCCTATTGACGTCGTTGGTTGCGTCCCTGGCAACAGCTCCTTTTGCCCTTTATCATTTCGGCCAGTTTTCCCTTTTGGGGATTGTCGCAAATCTTGTTGCTGTTCCGGTTATGGGGCTCTGGGTAATGCCCTGGACCGTAGCCGCTTTCATCCTCATGCCTTTTGCGGAAACCGGTATTGCTCTTGAGCTTGCCGGAAACGGGATAACTGTCATTCTATGGGTCGCAGAGCAGGTCGCATCCATACCTGGATCGACACTCAGAACCGGAACTTACCCCTTACAGGCACTAACCATTCTCATCATAGGTACTTTATGGTTCTTGATCTGGAAAACGGAAATCAGATGGTTTTCGGCTTTAGCTATTCTCGTTACCATCCCTATGATAGTTTCAATTCAGGAGCCGGATATTCTCTTCTCTCGGTCCGGTAATCTGTATCTGATCCGTCATCATGAAACCCTGCTTGTTTCGACACGCCGGGCAGACCGCTTTGAACGAGAGCGATGGGGGCTTTTGTATGGTGAGGAACCGGTTGAAAAGATAGATGATTTTACGGATAAAATGAAAGGGATCGCTTGCGATACATCAGGTTGTGTTTTATTCCGAGACAAGCAACTGATTGCTTTTTCGCACCATAGATATGCGTCAGATCTCGACTGTCGCCGGGCTCATATTCTGCTAAGCCGTCAACCGGTGGGGCAAAACTGTCGCCACCCCGACATTATTATTGATAAGTTTGACCTCTGGCGAGAGGGGACACACGCCCTCTATCTTTCTAAGGCGGGAAAGACCAGAATTGAAACAGTAAATGCTGTTCGCGGAAGCCGTCCCTGGGTGCCGACGCGATATCGGCAAGCCACAGGTATGGGCCGATAAGCGTCATTCATGTGTCTTAATACTGGCGGAACAGGCCGACCAGTTGTCCTTGCACCTTAACGCGGTCCGGTCCAAAAATCCGAGTTTCGTAATCCGGGTTGGCGGGTTCCAGTGCAACGGTTTTTCCCTTACGGCGCAACCGTTTCAAAGTGGCTTCCTCATCATCCACAAGGGCAACAACGATGGAGCCGTTCTCCGCTGTTGTGCTTTCCCGGATAATCACCGTATCCCCATCGTGAATACCGGCATCAATCATGGAATCACCGGCTACCTCAAGGCAGTAATGCGTACCGGAGGCCAGCATGCCGCCCGGAACATCCACGAAACTGGACGGATCGCTCAACGCTTCGATCGGAGTACCGGCAGCAATACGCCCGTAAAGAGGTAGATTAACCAGGCCATTATCGGAAGGTTCGGCTGGAGCAGGTGTATCACCGCCTCCAATTTGAGGTTTTGTGCCAAAAGTTCCCTGAACCACATTAAATTCCGAGGCGGGGCTGACTTTTTCCGTTCTTTTCTTGATGCCCTCAGGCAAAACAGCATCGGGAAGTTTCAGGACTTCCAGAGCCCGTGCCCGATGGGGCAGGCGTCTGATAAAGCCGCGTTCCGTGAGGCCCGTGATCAAACGATGGATACCGGATTTCGATTTCAGGTCCAGCGCTTCCTTCATCTCATCAAAAGACGGACATACCCCCCTCTGCTCCAGGTAGGTATGGATATACATCAACAATTCATGTTGTTTCTTTGTCAGCATGTCATATCGCCCGAGAACAAAACAAAAACATTAACTTTGTTCTACAAAAGTTCTTATTATCCGTCAAGCGACGATTTATGGGCTGCTGTCAGCAGAGCGGATAATCTTCATCCAGCGGGATCATTTCAACGACCTCACCTTTGTTTAGGGCTTCTGCAAAGGGAGCCCTTTTCACAAGACAATTGGCAGCCGATAGACGGGACAGGAGGGAACTGTCCTGATTGCTGAATAGCTCGACAACGGGTTTTCCGTCTTCTTCACCGATAATCCGGGCCCGCATATAATCTTCGCGCCGATCATTTTGCTTCAAGTCATGGGACAGCAGCGCCGGCAGGGTCGAAGGTGTTCTGCCGGGGCGTCCATGCAGCGCATCAATGGCCGGATACAGGAAAATATAACTGCACACCATACTGGAAACCGGGTTTCCCGGCATACCCAGCATAGGGGTACCGTCCAGATCACCAAACATCAGGGGTTTCCCGGGACGCATGGCAATCCGCCAAAAGTCGATTTCCAGCCCGTCCTTTCCAAGAACCGATTGCACAAGATCATGATCACCGACGGAAGCACCGCCAAGAGTGACAAGCATATCGGCGGATTTTGCGCCCTCCGCCATTTGCCTGAGGGACTGCTCGTTATCAAGGGCAATACCCAGATCGACGGCAATACCGCCCGCCTTTTCGATCATGGCAGCGACCAGTAAGGCATTGGATGAGATGATCTGATTGGGACCAACAGGCTCACCCGGACGAACCAGTTCATCTCCGGTTGACAGCAGGGCGATGACGGGTTTGCGCCGAACGGTCACCCAGGGGATGTTCATGGCAGCCAGGAGACCGATATCCCTGGGTGTCAGGGTTTTGCCAGATTTGAGACCCGTTTCCCCTTCCTTGAAGTCGATACCGGCCCGGCGGATAAATTTTCCTTCTTCAGCCGCCTCGAGAACCGTTACCTGATCTTCTTCGCGTTCCGTATCTTCCTGGATAACAATACAGTCGGTACCGTTCGGAACCGGACCACCCGTGAAGATACGAACAGCTTCTCCAGGCTGAACAGGTTTATCATAACTGCCGCCGGCAGGTGCTTCGCCAACAACGTTAAGAGTGACCGGAACGGAGGCAACGTCGGATGCCTTAACCGCATATCCATCCATTGCAGACATATCAGCAGGTGGTTGCGTGCGCCGCGCCACAACATCGTCCGCTAGCAGACGACCGGACGCCTGGGCGAGCGGAACCGTTTCAGTAGAAACGGGACGAATGGCTTTAAGGATATTGTTACGGGCGTCTTCTACAGAAATCATGATGCTTTATAGGGTCCCGATTTTCCGCCGCTTTTTTCAAGAAGCCGGGCATTTGAGATTTCCATTCCCCGGTCAACGGCTTTACACATATCATAAATGGTGAGGGCGGCGACGGTGGCTGCTGTCAGGGCCTCCATTTCGACACCGGTCCGGCCTTTCAGCTTGCAGGTTGCCCGTATATCAACGGCATTCGCGTCTTCATCCAGTTCAAAATCTACCGTCACATTGGTGAGCGCCAGCGGATGACAGAGCGGGATCAGGTCCGGCGTCTTTTTAGCAGCCATGATACCGGCCAGGCGAGCAACAGACAGAACGTCGCCTTTTTTTGCCTTGCCGTCACGGATCAGGACCAGGGTTTCCGGCAACATGGTAATGCGGGCTGCTGCCGTAGCCTGCCGTTCAGTGATGTCTTTATCCCCCACATCAACCATGTGGGCCGCGCCTTTATCGTCGAAATGCGTAAAACCGCCCATAAATCACCCCGTTCCGAGAAGCGTGCGAACAGCACCGGCCACATTATCCTGGCGCATCAGGCTTTCGCCAACCAGGAAACAGCCGCAGCCGGCCTTCTCCATACGCACCAGGTCATCGGTTGTGTAAAGACCGCTTTCACTGACGGCGACGCAGTCATCCGGCAGGCCTTTCGACAGGGCTTCAGTTGTCGCGATATCCACATCCAGCGTTTTCAAATTACGGTTATTGATGCCGATCAGCTTGCTGTTCAGAACAGAAGTCCGTTCCAGTTCCTCGGCGTCATGCACTTCAACCAGAACATCCATACCCAGTTCAAACGCAGCGGTTTCCAGTTCCTTAGCCTGATTGTCCGAAAGGGCCGCCATAATGAGGAGAATACAATCAGCGCCCAAAGCCCGGGCTTCCATCACCTGATAGGGATCGAGCATAAAATCCTTTCGAAGAGCCGGCAGACTGACCGCCTCCCGGGCAGCAACCAGATATTCATCGGCTCCCTGGAAGTAGGGAATATCCGTTAAAACGGACATGCAGGTTGCGCCGCCTTCTTCATAGGCGCGGGCCAGGGCAGGGGGATTGAAATCCTCCCGGATAAGCCCCTTGGAGGGAGAGGCTTTCTTGATTTCCGCGATCAGACCATATTTGCCTTCGGCGCGTGCCGTTTTAAGTGCTTTCAGAAAGCCGCGGGGAGCTGTTGCTTCCTTCGCCTTGTCTTCCAGATCCTGAAAGGACACGCGGCTCTTGCAGGCCTTGATATGCTCTTCCTTATCGGCACAGATTTTTGCCAGAATACTCATAATATCAGCTACTCAGATTTGTAATTCGCTTCATCTCTTCAAAGGCTTTTAGCGCTCGGCCGCTATCAATGGCCTCAGCACCCAGCTTAATGCCGTCCTGAACCGTCTCGCATTTACCGCCAACCAGGATCGCGGCACCGGCATTCAACAGAGTGACGTCCCGATAGGGTCCTTTCTCTCCGTTGAGGAGGGCCAGCAGGGCTTCGGCATTTTCTTCAGGCGTTCCGCCTTTTATCTGGTCCAGGGTAACACGTTCCAGGCCCACCTCTTCCGGGGTAATTTCAAATTCCCGGATAGTGCCGTTTTTAAGCTCTGCAACCTGGGAAGGGCCGGTTGTGGTGAGCTCGTCCAGGCCATCAGCACCATGCATGATCCATACATGTTCCGATCCCAGCTCTTTCAGGGTCTCCGCCATGGGAAGCATCCAGCGAGGATCATAGACCCCGGTCAGTTGTCGTTTAACGGCGGCCGGATTGGACATAACACCCAGAAGATTGAAGATGGTTCGCAGACCCAGCTCAACGCGGGTCGGGCCCACATGCCGCATGGCTCCGTGATGACGATAAGCGACCATAAAACCAATACCGGCTTCATGAACGGCTTTCTCGGTTAGAGCCAGGTCGCATTCCGTATTAATGCCGAGGACCGCCTGTACGTCAGCCGTACCGGAGCGGGAGGAGGCGGCTTTATTGCCATGCTTCGCGACGGTAACACCGGCACCAGCCGTGACAAAGGCCGCCGCCGTTGAAATATTAAGTGTCCCGTGACCATCACCGCCGGTGCCGACAACATCAACGGCGCCTTCAGGAGCGGTAATATAGTTGGCTTTTTCCCTCAGGACGGAAACACCGCCCACCAGTTCATCCACCGTTTCGCCCCGCAAATGCAGACCCATCAGGAAAGCGCCCATCTGGGATGGGGTGGCGTCGCCGGAAAGGATGGTGTTGAAAGCAAGTTTTGCTTCCTGGACAGATAATGTTTCTCCTGCGCCAATTTTGGCCAGAAGGCTTTTAAAATCCTGTGTCACACTCATTTAGGCAGCCTTTTTAAGGGGTTCGCCAGTCATTTCGAGGAAGTTCCGTAAAAGCTGATGCCCGTGTTCCGATGCGATGCTTTCCGGATGGAACTGGACGCCGTGCAGTGGCAGTTCTTTATGCTGAAGTCCCATGATCACGCCGTCTTCCGTTTCTGCTGTGATTTCCAGGCAGTCCGGCATACTGGAAGGTTCAACCGTCAGGGAATGATAACGGGTCGCTGTAAAAGGATCCGGCAGATCTTTAAAGACACCTTTATTCCGGTGCTGGATCGGGGACGTCTTGCCATGCATCAGTTCGTCCGCCCGTACGACCTTACCGCCAAAAGCCTGGCCGATGGATTGATGGCCAAGACAGACGCCAAACAATGGAACCTTGCGGGCGACAGCGGTTTTGACCATATCCAGGCAAATACCGGCCTTGTCCGGTGTGCAGGGGCCTGGCGACAACACAACACCGGTCGGGTTTTGTGCAAGAATATCGTCTACGGAAATCACATCATTCCGGTAGACTTTTATATCTGCTCCCAACTCACCCATAAAATGGACAAGGTTATAGGTGAAACTGTCATAGTTATCGATCAGGGTAATCATATCCGCGCCTTGCCACCCCTTCGAAATGCCGAAAGAGTGCTCCAGTCAAAAATATAAGTATGATCGCCTAGTTTCCACTAACTCGGCCCGGCGTCAAGCCCGCAATGCAGGATTGACAGGGCTTCCCGTTGATTGATGCTAAGTTATGGTAAAATATGGCTAGAAAGAGCCGTCACATCCCGTTACAACGTGACATCCAACACAAAACAGGCGGGCGCCGCTGCATGGCCAGACAATCCAGGGATAAAGCCGGAAGCGAAGAGCAGGGGATCTTCGAAAAACTGCTTGAATCACCCTTACGCCTGATCATCTTCTGTCTGGCTCTTTTGTTGATTAGCTTGTCCGGTGGTATGCTGATCGGTAGCCTGGTAAAAGAACAACGCGAACCATCCGCCCGCATCGTTGTAGAAGTTCCGACCATAAAACCGGACGCATCGGTTGGTGCGGAAGCTGTAACAGAAGAAAGTCCGGAGACTTTACCGTCACCCTCCAGGCCTGTGGATGCCTTGAGACATGACAATCCGTATTCTGTTTCAAGAACCGAAGAAGATCAGTCGGCTCACTCTGATAAACCGCAGGAAGGTGACGGCGAAAAAGTAGCATCCCTTCCACCGGCGTCGCTTGAGCAGGATGATGACAGTACTCTTCCTCCCTGGAAGCGATATGCCGTTAAAATACCGGATGTTGCGCCGGGAACCCCGATGATTGCGATTGTCATTGATGATGTCGGTTTAAACAAAGGGCGTGTACAGCAACTTGCGGACGTGCCGGAGATTATGACCCTGGCCTTTCTTCCCTACGCGAACGGTCTTGCTGACAGTGTTCGTCTAACCCGGGATAAGGGGCATGAGGTTATGCTTCATCTACCGATGGAACCGACCCGGAAAACAGCCAATCCCGGCCCGAATGCTTTGCTTAAAGATCTCGGTTTGGCTGAAATTCGCAAGCGGACCATTGCCAATCTTGATCGTTTTTCAGGATATGTTGGGGTCAACAACCATATGGGCAGTAAATTCACGGCTTATGAAGAGGGGATGGCTGTCGTCATGGATGTACTTCGGGATCGTGGATATCTCTTTCTCGACAGTAAAACCACGTCTAAATCCGTCGGATATAAACTGGCGAAAGAGCGTGGCATGCCAACGGGTATCAGAGACGTCTTCATTGATAACGCCATTAACGAAGTCGCTATTCTCAAGCAGCTTCAGGTGACGGAAAAAATGGCTGTCAAGAACGGCTTGGCCATTGCAATCGGTCATCCGCATAAAGAAACCATCAATGCTCTGAAAAAATGGATGCCTGAAGCCGTAAATCGCGGCATTCGCTTTATTCCGATTAGTAAAGCCCTTGTTCCTGCCCAAAGAGTTTCAGAGTAAATCCTGGGACATTTGGGAGTCTGCTTCACATATCCTGGCATATCCCACGCCAGGGAATAAATCATACTTATTCAAAAGTTATATCTTCACAAAAATTTCACTTGCACAATAATAATAAAAATTTATTAATCTAGCAATATTTGAAAAATCAAATCTATGATATTTTTGATCAAGCCTTCAGGTTGATTTGAGATTGTTTATACAATCCTTATTCGACATGGGGTTCGGTCAGGCATATGGGGGTTTTATATGCGTAGTTTATATCGCTTCTGTCGCGTCCTTATCGTCGCTGTTGGTGGAATCATGTTATCGGTTCTCGTCGGCACTGCAAATGCGGCGCATGTTTCCATTGATTACGCGGGAACATTCGATAGGGATGTCTATTCCAACTTGGGGACTATCCTTGAGGTTAATGATCAATATTCGGGGAACTTGACGTTTGATCTGGCAACAGATGGGACATTGTCGAATATTGCAGGAAACGCTTCCTTCGGTGGTCATGATGTCAATTTAACCGGCGACTACAAAATATCAGCTTTAGTCGTACCTGGTGGGTTAGGTGTTGAGTTTGACTTTACCGCTTTAAGTGATGGAAACGGGGCCGTCGTTGACAAACTGCGATTGAGATTCAACCCGGTTGTGGGAGAGGCAACGTATGATCTTTTCGCCTTATTGATGAATGCCACTGTTGAAGTCAATGAATTGGCTTTGCGTGGATGGGTACCCCGATCAGCCGGCGGTTTTCATGCCGCATATATGATTGATGATGATCCAACGGCCCAGATTAATGTCTCCGTTGTTCCTCTACCGGCTGCCCTGCCGCTTTATGGTGCCGGGCTTGTTCTTATTGGATTAGTGGGGCGTTACAGAAAACGCGCCAGGACTTGATTGGCGAAGGAGACAACTGTGTTTTACATTCAAAGAGCTGTAAGAGCGTATCCGTATAGAGTGCGCTATTTTATCCAAAGCCAGATCCTGTGCTTTGTCTCGATTGCTGCCATTATGTTGGGTATCTCAACCACAGCCAATGCGGCTCATGTAACCATCAAATTCTCGGGTGAGACTAATGCTGCCTTCTTCTCACGGGAGATGGATCCCTATCTCGGCATAGGGGATGCTTATTCAGGCCAGTTAACATTTGATCTGGCCAACGATGGTGCCGTATCAAATGTCGGCGGTTCTGCGGTTATTAATGGCTATAATGTCGATTTTAGTAATTATAATGGTGTTATCTCTACAAGTGTCGCTGGCGTTGAAACAGAATTCGGGTTTACATCTTTTGGAGGTGGTGCGGGTGAATGGAATATCGACAGGATAAGATTTAGAGCGAATTCTAACATAACCGGTGCCCTGGGTCCTTCCGGATACAATATTAGTCGACTAACCTTTTCTGGGGCCCGCAATTACGGAACCGGTACCGGGTTTCGATATGTTTATGAGGAAGGTCCGACAGTCGCAATCGATGTCTCCGTTGTGCCTCTACCGGCTGCTTTACCGCTCTATGGTGCCGGGCTTGTCATTGTTGGATTGGTGGGACGACGGTATAAAAAACGCCTGTCTGCGTCTTAAAAAACGTTGCAATACAAAAAGGGCGGCTCGTAACAACGGCCGCCCTTTTTACTTTTCGTACTTGACTTGAAATCAGCGGTTTCCGCTACCTTCGGAAGCAAAGCGGATGGCTTCCTGGGTTGCGCGTACCAGCGCTTT
>DIYE01000300.1 GCA_002428885.1 Alphaproteobacteria bacterium UBA6062 | reverse complement strand
CCGCACTCCCCTTCTTCCGGGCCTCCAGAAGCTGTTTATGCACGAAGGTCGCAGCCCCGATATCAAGGCCCCGGGTCGGCTGGTTTGCGAGAATAAGTTTCGGGCTGTTTTCAAGAACACGCGCCAGAATAACCTTCTGCATATTGCCGCCGGATAGCCCCCGCGTCACAGTTTCAGGAGCTGCCCCACGAATATCAAAGGCTTTAATCAGTCTTTTTGCATGATCCCGGATAGCGGAGGCTTGCATCCAGCCACGTTTTGAAAATTCTTGTCGGTCGTATCTTTCCAGGATCAGATTTTCTTCAACGGAAAAGTCGCCAACCACCCCCTGCACATGGCGATCCTCAGGCACACGCCCGACACCGTTCTGCATCATGATTTGGGGATCATAGCGTTCAACTTTATCACCGTGCAGCCGCACATCCCCCTCACCAGGGCTGATCAAGCCGCAGATAAGATCGGATAAAGGCTTCTGGCCATTTCCCGAAACACCGGCCAAACCGATAATCTGATGTTCTGAAATGGAGAAATTGATTGTTTTGAGAAGCGGCTGCCCTGCCTCACCAGCAACACTGACATCGCTAATATCCAGAATACGATCCCCGATGGACATCTTTTCCCGGGACGGCTGAGGAATAGCTTCTCCCACCATTTTTTCAGCGATGATTTCCCGGGAAGCTTCGGCAACCGGAAAACTGGCAACCAACTTTCCATGACGGAGAACGGCAATATCGTCTGCAATCGCCATAACCTCCCCCAGTTTATGGGAGATAAAAATGACCGAAAGCCCTTTTTGCAACATATCTTTCAACGTCTCAAAAAGCTTCTCACTCTCCTGAGGCGTCAATACAGCCGTTGGCTCATCAAGAATGAGAATCTTGGCGTCCCGGTAAAGCGCCTTCAGGATCTCGACCCGCTGCTTTTCTCCGACGGTTAAATCCTTGATCATGGCGTCCGGATTAACATCCAGACCAAACTCTGCCGACAATTCCGCCAGCCTGGTTCGGGCCTTCGCAACATTCTGTCGGGCAGACCAGAGAGGTTCTGTTCCAAGTGTAATATTGTCTAGAACGTTCAGGTTATCGGCAAGGGTGAAATGCTGATGAACCATCCCAACCCCCTGCTCAATCGCTTCCGCCGGACTAGAGGCATTGAGGTTTTTTCCAAAAACCTCAATCTGTCCCTCATCAGCGACATAGTGGCCGAAAATAATATTCATCAATGTGGTTTTGCCGGCACCGTTTTCTCCCAGAAGCGCCAGGACTTTTCCCTTCTTCAAGGAGAAGCTAATGGCATCATTGGCAGTCAGCGTGCCGAAACGCTTGGTGATCCCGTCAACGCGCAGGACGGTTTCCGTCTGGGTCAAAATTCCAGCCCCCGGAGAAAAGGAAAAGGGTGGGCAAAACGCCCACCCGGATATATCAGAATGTGGATTTCGGCTGTTCGTCGTTGATTTTTACAACGAACTCACCGGCTTTGATTTTCTGTGTGAGATCCGCCACTTTGGCTTTGGCAGCAGCCGGGATCTTACCATCGAACTCATAGAAAGGAGACAGAGAGGCGCCGCCCTTCTGCATCATGGTCCATTCCTTGTAATTTTCAGCCTTGAAAGTACCGGCTTTTACATCCTTGATGGCATTGTTGATGGCGTTTTCCATATGCCACAAAGCAGATGCTACAACGACATCCTTGCCGTTCTCTTCCTTGTTCATGTCATTGACATTGCCAAAAGCAAGAATGCCTTTTTCCCGAGCCGCATCAACAACACCTGCCCGTTCTGCATAGAGGATGTCCACGCCAGATTCCACCTGAGCAAAGGCAAATTCCTTGGCTTTCGGCGGATCATACCAGGAACCAATAAAGGAGACCTTGAACTCTACATCCGGATTGACGGAGCGCGCGCCTTTCATGAAAGCATGGAACAAACGGTTCACCTCACCAATCGGATACCCGCCGATCATGCCGATCTTGTTGGTTTTGGTCATGGAACCGGCAATGATACCCATCAGGTAGCAAGGCTCGTGGATATAATTATCAAAGACGGAAAAGTTCTTGCCGTATTTGTCACCGGGATCCCCCATCAAAAAGGCTACCTCAGGATAATCATCCGCCACTTTACGGGCTTCCCGGCTGATGCCGAACGCTTCCCCGACAATCAGTTTAGCGCCGCCTTCTGCATATTCGCGCATCACGCGGACATAGTCCGTATTGGCTGTTTTTTCAGAGAAGACATAATCAATCATGCCTTCTTTTTCGGCCTGAACCAGAGCCCGATGTAATGTTCCTGCCCATTTTTGCTGAACCGGTACGGTGTATATGCCGGCAACCTTCAGTTTCTCAGCCTGTGCCATGGCTCCAGCCATCAGCACCATCATGCCGGCAACCAGTGCCGACAATAGCTTCCTCATCCCCATATCGCTCTCCTTGTTAAATCTTCTGTCAAACAGAGGCCGTTTGACATTAATTCCATCTCCGGGTTTCAAACTTCGTGCCAGGAACTTGCCAATATTATTAATTAGAAAAATCATACATATAATTTGACCAAACGGTCAAGTTTTCCGCCATTCTTTTTCTTTAACTCGCAAGATACCGGGTAGAAAATCCGGGATAATCGATGGATGAGTCATACGGATTTAGAAGACGAGTTGCAAATTTTATTATCATCTGATCAAAAAAGAGGCTTACATAACAAAATGATAACAAAAGCTACTTCTTGAATAGGCAAAAAGGGGAAATCTATTGGTCGATTACCCAGCTTTCCTGGTCCGCCTCCTGACGCCACTCAGCAAAGGCGGGAAGCCTCCAAATCTCCTCCATATAGGTTTGACAAACGGGGCTAACGGGAATTGACCGGCTGCGAAATCTGACCACCACAGGTGCATAAGCCGCATCCGCCAAGCTTAACGAGCCGAACAGAAAAGGTCCTCCTTCTTTATACGCGCGGCGGCAATCCTCCCAAATCCGGCAGATCCGGTCGATATCCGTCTGCACCTCCTGCGGCAAGGGCGTGTAGGGATCACGCCTCGACAAGTTCATCGGGATATGTTCTCTCAGGGCAGCGAAACCTGAATGCATTTCAGCCACGACGGATCTGGCATGCGCTCTCGTATAGCGTTCCTCAGGCCAGAGCGATTCTTTTTCAGACATTTCGGCGGCATATTCCATAATGGACAACGTATCCCAGACCGGCTGCCCCTCAGTTAACAGGAGCGGGACCCGAGCTGGCGCCGCTTCTGCAAAGGCTTTGATGCGGTTATGCGTATCCGACGTAAAAAGCGGGATCACATTCTCTTCGAATGGAATACCGGCAAATTTAAGCGCCAGATACCCTCGCAGGGACCATGAGGAATACCGTTTATTCCCCAATACAAGAACGGTCTCAGCCATAACTAACCTCTTTCCAAAAACAGTAATCGCACACCCAGCCCCATCAGAACACCACCTGAGACTCTGGAAATGGTTTTCCGGATCCGCGGATTTCCAGAAGCCCATTGACCGGCTCTGCCGGCGATTAAACCGGCGGTCCCATTAATAATAGTTCCGCTAAAACTCACGAAACACCCCATCAGAAAAACCTGCAGAGCCAGTTGATCCGATGACGGATCGATAAACTGAGGCAAAAAGGCAATAAAGAACAGGCCGACCTTCGGGTTCAGGACATTGGTCACAAATCCCTTGAAGAACAGCCCCCTGGCAGTGAGATTTTGGGGTATCTCAGCCTGATCTGCGGCTGACTTTTCAAAGAAGGCTGAAATTCCCAGCCACAACAGATAAAGAGCGCCGGCTACCCTAAGAGCATGATAGGCAATATCCGAAGAGGCAATCAACGCCGTAACACCGACAGCAGCCAGAGTTGCATGCACTAGTCCGCCAACACCAATCCCCAAAGCCGAAATCAGGCCGGCACGGGCTCCGTTTCGCATACCACTGACGGCAGAGAACATCATATCGGGACCCGGCGTCAGATTCAGAATAAGAACCGCAAGAACAAATAACCCTGCCTGCGCATAGTCCATATCGAAATCTCCAGAGGAATTTGGGACGTCCAGCTTCTAATAACCGGACTCGCCGAGGATAACCGCCTGGGCAACCAGCATACGGTTCGTGTTCGGATCGAACGTACAGGATGGAGATCCGTACAGGACATAGCCGTCCCGGATCGCATCACCGACCCGTTCGCAAAAAGCGTGATCATCCTCCCCTGTCAACAGACGGTAAACCAGCTTTTCTTCTTTTTTAACATCACTCATCGCACTATCTCCGTCTCTTCAAACTGCTGGTAATCATCAAAATGCCCAGCACAAAACAACCGCCCGCCAGAAAAAGCATCGGTGTATTCAGAGCTGCCACATTACGCCTGACCTTAAAGGAAACACCCCGGATTTTTGCTTTTTGGGGACGTACCGACCAATGGAGCTCATAAAGCCCGGAGGCCGGAACATCAAAGCTCGCCAGAATATGATTCATTTCAGACGTCTCACGTGGAGACCCCCGATCATCCTTCTTAACACTGTGATATCCTGTCTTGGAAAACAAAACCTGTCCGGCATCACCCTTTAATGACACATCGAAGGAATAGGCGTCATTGGTCACATCCTGGATGTAAATCTCATAATCTACGGCGAGGAATGCCCTGGCCGGCGACATGGTTGGATCCAGTCGGACATCCGACAGAGTTCCCTCTTTCCCGATCAAGGGCCGGTCAAGCACCGCTTCTCCGCTGCTGGCGTAGTCATGAAATGTCCACCCGGCCAACCCGACCGAGCCCATGAATAACACAAGTGCCAGATATTTTTTCATGCCACCTTCTTTCGGACAGTCAGAGCCTCTAAATCATCGCAAACCTGTTTAACGCATATTCTGAAGAGGTGAAATATGGAAGATAAAAATCCAAGGAATAGTGCCGTACCGACCTACCCTATGAGGCCATTATTCCAGATGGGGTGAGCCTGATCCTAATCGCTTGAAACGCCAGTTGGCGAATGCGCCATAGGCAGAATTCGCGACATGCCGAAGACCCGGCAATGAGACAATCTTTGACAGAAAACGCCAATTTTCCAGATTTTCCCAAATCAGAATAAACGCATCGACCCCCACATGAATTTTGTCGTGCTGATCGCTGACATGTAATCGCTTTAGCGCATCTATATAGCTGATTCCATACTGTTCCAATACGTTCGTAGAGACTGTTGTAGAGACTGTTATATCCTGCCAGTCGAAAATGCCTTCTGGAGCGACTTTACGGTAGTGGGTTATTTCTCGGCTGCATAACCCACATTTTCCGTCATAAAATACAGTGATCATTGGATTGCCTGCCTTTTTTGTTACGGCATCTTTTAGAACAGTATTTGACCTCACCCCAAGCCTGCTGCCATTTTTTACGCCAGCGAAAGGAACGCATACACACAACACATGTTTTGGTGGGCAAATCGGATTTTTTGATCATGACAGGCGGCCCAGAAAACGTCTGCTGTCTTCGGTGATGGCCTGTTTTTTATCCTCTGTCATGCGGTCATAGGTGCGATACATCATGCCCATACGGTGATTGTCTTCGAGCTTCAGGCGATGACGAACCAGAAAATCCCAATAAAGATAGTTCAACGGGCAGGCCTGCGGACCATTCTTTTTACGGACATTATAACTGCACTTTTCGCAGTAATTGGACATTTTATTGATGTAACTCCCACCCGCCGCATACGGTTTGCTGGCCAGATAACCACCATCGGCAAACAAAACCATACCGGACACATTCGGTAGCTCGACCCACTCATACGCATCGGCATAAACCATTAAGAACCACTCGTTGACCTGCTTGGGATCAATTCCGGTTAATAGGGCAAAATTCCCCAGGACCATTAAACGCTGGATATGATGGGCGTAGGCATTTCTTCTGGTCTCCAGTACACATTGATGCAAGCAGTTCATCTTTGTCTGAGCCGTCCAATAAAAATCCGGCAAATCCCTCGCGGCATTGAAAAAGTTTTCGTGGGCATAGCCGGGCATTTTCAACCAGTAAATACCCCGGATATACTCCCTCCAGCCAATGATCTGACGAATAAAACCCTCTGCAGCATTCAAGGGAATACTCATCCGATGATAGGCATCTTCTGCGGCTTTAACGCAGTCCAGCGGGTCCAACAGACTACAATTCAGATAGAAGCTGATATGTGCGTGATACATCCACGGCTCCCCCTCAATCATCGCATCCTGATAATCGCCAAAACGAGCCAATCGCTGACTGATGAAGTGCTCAAGAACCTCATAGGCCTGATCCCGGGTAACGGCAAAGTGGAACGGTTCGAGGTCACCGAAATGATTAGCAAATCGCACCGATACCAGGTTCATGACTTGCTGTGTTATATCATCGGGCTCAGTCACAAAGGGCGCAGGAATATCCAGGCCGTCTTTCGGTGGCTTTCGGTTGTCTGCATCATAATTCCATTGACCGCCAACAGGTCGCTCCCCGTCCATCAGGATGGAGTATTTTTTACGCATTTCCCGATAAAAATATTCCATGCGAATGCGCTTGCGGCCCCTGGCCCAGGCCTCAAACTCCGCGGATGAACACAGAAAATGGTCATCCGGCCTGATCTCCACCGGCAAACCGAAATCCTTTTGCCATGTCTGCATATCAGAAAGAAGCCGATATTCGCCAGGATGCGTAACGACAATGCGTTCAATAGCCTGCTTGTCCAGAGCGCGCTGAACTTCCCCCCGGAATGAACCACTATTTTCACAATCATCCAGCGTGATGTAATCAACCCTGTATCCATCCTTTTTTAAGTCTTCAGCAAAATGGCGCATGGCGGAAAGAAGAAAGGCTATTTTCTTTTTGTGGTGCTTTACATAGGTCGCCTCATCCAGAACTTCACACATCAGAATGATATCTTCGGCTTTATTGCATCCCGAAAGACTGGAGATTGATGGGCTTAGCTGATCGCCCAGGATCAGACGCAAGACGCTCACAGGGGCACCTCCGTTTGCCCGGGCGACCGCTTGCCTTTGCGGCGGACGGTGTGCAGTAAACCGGATTTTCGGCTTCCGTGTTTTTGGACGATCTGACGGGCGTTTTCTTTATGAGTGCTGTTTTTCCGCACCTCACGGAGTCTCGCGGATGCGGCTTTCCAGCTGATTTTTTCATCCACGATAGGCATAGGATATCCGTTCATTTACGACAGCACCTGTCCCGACATTGATGGTCGTCCTGCGTCATACAGCTCGGGACTTTGCAAAGAGGGTCACATCCGCTTGATCTCGCAGGATGTTGGCAACGACTAAACCTGACAAGCCTGCACCGACAATGGCTATCCTTCTCATGAAAAAACTCCAGCCATAAGCAGCATGATAATCACAATACTACTGGCGTAAAATCGTGTGCGAAGATAGGATCGCGTGATGATGCCCTGATGATAAAGACGTCGGTCGATTTCCAACAAAATCAGAAAAGCGAGAACCAATACGATCATAAAGGCCTGGAATGCAAAAGTCAGAAAAGCCAGCCATAAAATGAGTGTAAGCAAATTACTCAAAAGAGGCAGATAAACAGCCCAGCGCCCCTGCTGCCCA
>DIYE01000010.1 GCA_002428885.1 Alphaproteobacteria bacterium UBA6062 | reverse complement strand
CACCCCGCATGAGCCGTCTTTTCAGGCGGCTCATTTCTGTTATAAGGACTGTATGATACGGATCTTTATTGACGCAGATGCCTGCCCCGTCAAAGACGAAACCTATCGGGTGGCCGGCCGGCACAAACTGCATACTTACGTGGTCAGCAATAGCTGGATGCGGCTTCCAGAAAGCCCGCTGATCGAACAGGTGGTTGTCGACAACGGCTTTGATGCCGCTGATAACTGGATCGCCGAGCAGGTCTCGAAGAATGACATTGTCATCACCTCCGACATACCGCTTGCAGATCGGGCCCTGAAGAAGTCAGCCATTGTTATCGGCCCGGGTGGCAAACCTTTTACCGAGCAGTCTATCGGCATGTCTCTCGCCATGCGTGACCTGAATGCGCACCTAAGGGATACGGGAGAGATTTCGGGCTATAACGCATCTTTCAGTAAAAAAGACAGATCCAACTTCCTGAATGCCCTGGAAAATACAATCCAAAAGCTGAAGCGAATATCCTGAAGTCTCCAGATACGAGCTACGCTACTGGCTGGCATCGCTCACTTCGCCGCGCCGCCAATAGGTCGAGCAACTATATTGATCCGCCTCAAAACCGCAATCATGCTGAAAATAGGCTTCCATAACCTTGGCCGTCGAATGTTCTCCGCCAAACCAGGCTGTTTTAAAGTCAGATTGCTCCCGCATTCTCTTCATCTTATCCAGAATCTGACCATCAAATTTATCCCGATCAATCAACTGAATATCGATGGCTCTTTCAGATACCTGAAAATAATCTTCCAACTTGCCTCCCTCCGGAAAGGCCAGGAATGCGACCCCTTTCATAGCAGGAGGCATGTTTTCAATCATCCGCGCCATCGCAGGCAAAGCCGTCATGTCTCCAGCCATCAAGACCGGCTCCTGAAGGTCCGCCGTCTCTAGGCCTACAGGTCCCATCAAGCCAACCCTATCCCCTGTTTTAGCCTGAATAGCCCACTCATAGAGACGTCCGCCGGGATGATCCACGATATCAATATCGACCTCCCGCCCTGCGGAACGGATATGTCGAACCGTAAAATATCTTACATGCAGCCGATTTTCTTTTCTCGGCCAGGCCGTGGTGCCATTTGGTCTCAGTCCGGGCCACACAGGTTCTCTCTTTGGATCAGCAGGTACCATCAGCTTCACGTGATAGCCGTCTTCGGCGCTGGACAAACCCTCCCCATCCGTTTCAAGCGTTAGGCGCAGCACACCCTGAACAGGGCGCGATTTACGTAGCAGCGTCATTTCATAAAAATTTGCAGGGCGCCTCTGATCGTCTCGGCCATCCGATTGCCATCTCATGGCTTCAGCCGTAGCCGGGTCGATGCTGGAAATCTCACGCGTGATGGCTTCTTTTAAAAAGAAAAGCATATTTGAAAGCGGGACGCGAACCTCAACCTTGAGACCATCTGCTGCAGTATCAAAGTGAATTTTGCACCCTTTATATTTGATATACAAACGTTCTTTGTCACTGACCTCCGGTTTGATGCCGTGCTCAGCAAGATGAAGCGACATCTTGCTGAGGATTTCCTCCGCCGTTTCGGTCGAAATATGAGCTGCATCGGTCCTGCTCCGTTGCTTAGCAGTCCTCTTATGAGGGTCACGCACATGATTTCTCCAGGCGACAACAGCACCAGCGGCGGAAATACAGGCCCCAAGAGCGGCCACAGCACTAAAGCCCACATACTCGAAAGCCAGATTGCTGAGAGCCGCATAAATCAGGAGAGCAAATCCCTCAAAACTTACAAAAACCGTGTAGTCTGTTGCTTTCTGCCCTTCCCGGCACATGGACATCAGCAATGTTCGGCCCGCCGGATAAGAAGCGAACAGGAGACAATTTGCCAGGATAGCAAATGCCCCGGCGGAAAAGGAGGTCACCTCATTTCGGAAAATGACAGCAAAAGAGCCACAGAACAGAACACATAAAATCCCGACGACACAAAGACAGAAATATCCACCCCAAAGCTCCACAAATCTCCTGACACATAAGGCCGCGATGAGACCGGCACCGTTACCATAGATGAGACTGATAAAACTGGCTTCCCGAACACTGTAGCCGGCATCGATCAGAAGAATTGATTTCAGTCCAAAGGTCACGGCCAGTCCCGATAGAATGGCAACGGTTGTGAACAAAAGAAGCCGAGTATCCGGCCGCACAAGGAGCGAAAACTGCTTCAGATAGGATTGCGACTGCTGAACGGCAGCGCTTCCCTTATCCAGGCGGAAAGACAGACTGATGATGCAGAAAAGGCCACAAATACCGAAAAGCCCGAATACCGTTGCCTGCCAGCCTAGATCAGCCAGGAAGTAAAGAACACCGCCCCCCAGCAGGAAACCCGCCAAAGCGGCAGCGGCGGCGATATTCGCCGATCCCCTGGCTCGATCCTGCGGGGCCAGTTTCTCAACGGCAAGCCCTCCTGTCGCAGTGACATTAAAGGCAAGGCCGATCATCACAATCAAACAGACACCGACAACCACAAAAGGAAAGGTCTCGATATCAATAAAGGCCAGGAATAACAGACTGGCGCAACTCAGTATCTGCCCTCCGAGAATCCAGGAGCGGAAATGACCGATAGAGGTCATCCCTTTTCGGTCGACGAGAGGGGCCCAAAGAAAGCGAGCGACATATGGTATGGCAGCAACATAGATAAGGCCAACCGTCTGGGCCGAATGGCCGGCCTCTCTCATAAAGAGCGGCACCCCCTGCATCATGAACTGGGCAAGTATTCCCTGAATGAGCGTTAAAAGGGTAAGCGATGAAATAATACCTTTGGGTGTTACGCCGCTCCCCTCCCCTACTTTCGGCGCAGCAGAAACACTCATATCAGAATCTGACGGCAAGGCTGGCACCAAATGTTCTGGCCGGTGTTACGCCGACAAAATTTCCAGTCGCCCGGCCAAGGTAGAACGTCTTTCCGGCAGCATCTGTCAAATTATTCACGAATAAGCGTCCTTCAAAATTGCTAAACTCGTATGTCAGCCCGATATCAACCAGGGCGTAGTCGCCAATATTCTGGCTGTCGAAATTGTAAAGATCAGTTGCTGACTCACCAACATAGGAAACCCGGCCGTCAAGGCTCAGTCCGTCGACCCACGGCATATACCATATTGCTCCCAAATTGGCCGTGATACGAGGATCTTTTCCGAAGTCGTTCCCTTTAAACTCAGGCTCTCCATCGGCGGCTTTCGTTATTTCTGTTTCCAGCAGGCCGAGTCCCGCGTCAATCCGCACATCATCCGTTGCGTGCCAGCTAAGCTCGAGTTCCGCTCCGTAAGAAATCCCTTCCTTCATATTTTTGACGGTTACGGATGTCGGAACACCCGGTGTGGTATCAAAATAGAATTGAGGATCTTTGTGATGGCTGAAGAAAGCCGTCGCTGTAACATTCAGACGCCGATCCGCGGATTGGAAACGATAGGAAGGTTCGACCGTCCAAACCGTTTCGCTGTCATACTCGAATTCGCCGGTCAGGAAGTTGATACCAGCACTGCCCGGATTCCAGCCCTTCTTGACAACCAGCGAAACATTCTGTTCTGGTGAAAGCCGGTAACGTGCTCCCAAAGACGGCAAAATTTCCGTCTCGCTTTCATTATATCTGACGGAAGACGGGACGAACAGCGTATTCACACCTTCCCGATCCTCCCGGTTATGAATCAGGCGTCCGCCCAGCAAAAGTGTCCACTTCTCTGACAAAGCGTATTCGAAATCCCCGAACAAGGAGTAAGTATGCGTTTTGCTATTGGCTGAATAAGAAGATGCTCCGAGGCTTGCACTCGCATCCTGATCGCGATAGGCAAAGCTGACGCCGACGATACCGCCTAAAGCGTCCCCTTCTTCCCCAAATTCATAGATGAAATCCTGATTAAAGCCGGTTTCTTCTGTATCAATGAAAATATTATCCGCCTGCTCCTCCCTGCTCTCCATTTTAGTATTTGCAAGGCTTGTGACAGATTTAATAGCGCCAAAGCCGCCACCGGGATTATACGATGTTCTGAGTGATCCGACCCAGGCACGGTTATCGAAACTTCTGAGTCCCCCTGTGCCGAAATCAATTTCCCGATCTTCAGGCGACCTTACCCGCCCATCTGAAAAACCGGTCAACTGCACAGTGTCTCGGGTCTGCGGCGTAACGCCGTCCCTCACGGCGAAAGAGGCAAGAATGTCAAGTGGCCCCTCTTCACCTTTCGGCGTCAGGAGAGCCTGTCCCCTTATGTTGATATCCTTAAATTCCAGTTGAGCCTCTTCATCTCCTCCCGCCGTGACATTAACAACATCACGCGGGTCTTCACCCTGCTCAGCCTGAACCGTGAAGCGAAGCGCCAGTCGGTCATCGATAACAGGCCCCGATGCCATAATGTTGGTAATCGTCGAAACACCGTCAAAAGCATCAATTTCCATGACCTGGCGAGCGGCAGCTTCGATCTCATATGTCGGTTTTTTGGTTTGCACGACAATCGCGCCGGCAATAGCGGACCGGCCTCGATAAGTGGTTTGGGTTCCTCTTAAGACCTCAAGCTGCTCTACGTCCCAAAGATCGGTGAAATCTGAATTTGACAGAGTTGGCGGCAGCGCGACATCGTCCACAATAATCGGTAGCCTTGATTGTGCACCACTCAGGACCGTATTGACCAGACCGCCGGCCGCACCGCCTTCGATCCCCCTCACCACGGGAAGTTCGCTTAAACCTCTCAACTGAAGATTTGGCGCGGCTTTTACAACATCATTGATGTCCCGTCCCGTCTCTCTTAACAGCCTCTCCTCATCATAAACCGTCACGGAACTCTTCGTTTCCAAAACAGTCCGATTTTGCCTTTCACCGGTCACAACGATTTCAGGCAGCGTAACAGGCTTCAATTCCGCCTGTTGAGCCAGCGCGTTCACGGATGTGAGGATAAGTGTTCCTATGCCAAGACTGCAAAGGGCACTTCTTTTTTTGATATTCGCTCTGAGAGATGACATGACTATACCCACCCATTTAATTCTTTTCAGAGACTGTAAAAAATCACACTCCCCGGCCTGGACTCGTACTGGTCCAGACGACAGAACTATTTTTTAAATTTATGTGGTTAGCCAAACCAGCAGATATTCCTGCCAAAACAGCTCTTTAATCCGTCAGAAAAGATCTGGGAGGATTTCCATAATACCGCCTGAAAGCCTTTGAAAAACTCTCTGGCGTCGCATAACCGACTTCTGATGAGATGCGGGATATGGGGTATCGGGCTTTTAAGAATTTCAAAGCCATATCCATTCGAGTTTCCGTAACATATGCACCCAGCGACTGCCCGGTATTGAGATGAAACACTCTTTTAAGATGACTCTCACTCATCCTGAAATGGCTGGCCAGGGACGATATGCTAAGATTTTGGTCAAGATTCTCCTGCACAAACTGCTTGATGATGTCTGTCATTTTGCCTTCGACCGGCGGATCGGAGTTATCATGGCCGAGAGTCTTTTTGAACATAAGGTTCAAGAGCTGCAATATATGAGCTTCAATCGCCAGTCGCGACCATTTCTGCTGCTTGCTTAATTGACTGATGGCCAGAACATGCTCAAGACATATCTTATCCATTTTAAAATACAGCTTCTGCCGCTGCTCAATGATCTTCATACCGTGTTGAGAAAATTCAGGCTCCATCCCCTCCAGCTCTCTTATAAACTGGATAGGGAAATGGATAACAATTGTTTCAAGATCACTTTGGCGGGGAATATCGACAATCCAATCGACAGAATCCCTTATGCCTGAAAGAGAGATAATACCGGAGTTTGTGGCAAATCGATCCTCCGGATCTGCAACCTGACGCGACGAAGAAGCGCCTTTAATACGCGCCTCAAGCTGAATACCCGGCAGTGAACGGACATTGACGCGAAGTTGCTGTACACCCCGCAGCTTTGTGAGAACGCAGGAGATCCCGCGAGACAGCTCAACTCCGTTAAAATCACCAGTTGCGAAAACATCAAAATGGGAGTCAATTTCTAGATGATCCACATTATCTGTGTCTTCTATATCTGCCAGCTTTTCCGGACTGGCGAGAATATTCTTGGCAAGTTCCTCAAGCTTATCTTGTGTAACATCAAACGGGTGTTTCATACCTCGTATAGACCAAATCTCTCAGTAAACATGCAAATGATAATTACTATCATATCAAAAATATGCAGGAGAGAGATATTATTTTTTTATTGCCTGCCTGAAAATAGCCGTCAGTTCCTCTGTCGGCAGCGATACACACAGCGTCTTGCCCCGAGGATAATATGATCGAGCCGCTCCACCTCTATATGATCGCCCAGGACAGCCTCGAAGACCGACAGTTCAGAAGAGCAAAGGCTGGTGCAGGAACGGGCCGCTTCGCAAATCGGACAGTGATTTTCGACAAGCAGGTACTCGCCTTCCTGATCCCCGTCGCACAGGGCCGCCATATAACCTTCCCGGCTCCTGATATCTGCAAGGGTGGCGAGTTGTTCTTTTAAGCTTTCGGCACCGCTCAGTTCTTCCCGGTAAGCCGTGATCTGATCTTCTGTGCGGGCTTCCACAAGCTTTGCCAGGCCGTCATCCCCGAAAGTTCGCTTCATGGCATCGATGAGATCAACGGCCAGAGCAGCGTGACTGTTCGCGAAGTGACTGTTTGACTGCTCCGTCAGTCCCCATTTTTTCTTGGGCCGCCCAACCGGTTGCTTGACGGCAATATGCTCCACATCCCCCTGTTCCTGCAAAGCATAGAGATGCTGCCGCACAGCCATGGCTGTCAGGCCGAAGCTATCGGCCAGCGCTTCCGCATCCAGGGGACCGCTGGTCTTGAGCTCGCTTAAAATAGCCTGCCTTGTGGAGGTACTGTTTTTTTCCGGTTTCGCTGCCATAGGTTACTTTTTAAAGAAAAAAATTGAAAAACTCAATCACAGTCGCTATGTCTTTTTTAGTTTCTAAAGAAATTTCTTTATAAAAGGAAAAATCGATGAGCGGAGGATATGTCAGGGTCGCATCCAGAACGGATCTGGAAGAAAAGAAAAGGCTGGTTGTCAAAAGCGAGGGCAAGCAGATTGTCCTGTTCACCTCCGACGACGGCATTCTGGCCTGCAACAACCGCTGTCCTCACGAGGGTTATCCCTTGAGCGAAGGTTCTCTCTCCTCCGACTGCATCCTTACCTGCAACTGGCATAATTGGAAATTTGACCTGAAAAGCGGCAATACACTGGTCGGCGGAGACGAACTAAGGGTCTATCCGGTCCAGATCTCCGGCGATGATATTCTGCTGGATCTGACCGATCCCCCCAAGGAAGTCGGCATCCGCAAAGCCCTCGATAATCTGAAAGCCAGTTTCCGGCGGCAGGAATATGACCGGATGGCCCGGGAAATCGCCAGACTGAACAAAGCGGGCGGGGATCCGTTGGACGCGGTCCGCAACGCCATCCGCTGGACCCACGACCGGTTTGAATATGGTATGACACATGCTTTTGCTGCGACAGCGGACTGGCTGACGCTCCGGCAGAGATCCGGCCTCTCTCCTTCGGAGCAGCTTGTGCCCCTGCTGGAAGCCGTCGGTCATATGTCCTGGGATGTGATGCGCGAAACAAACTACCCCTTTACGGAAAAACAAGCTTCTTTCGATCCTGACATATTCAGCAAAGCGCTGGAGGAAGAGGATGAGGAAACAGCTATTTCCCATCTCAACGATGCCCTCAATCAAAAACAGGATTTGCAGATCCTGTTCCGCCTTCTGGCGGGCTATGCCCTCGCCCATTATGCCGGTTTCGGTCACTCAGCCATTTATGTCTATAAAACCGAGCAATTGATCGGTCATCTGGGGGAAGATAGCGCGCCTTTCCTCCTGAAAGCCCTGATCCGCAACCTGATCTATGCCAGCCGGGAAGAAATGCTGCCGGAATTTCGAAGCTACGCCGGAAACCTTTCCAACTGGAATGAACAGACGCCTGTTCCATCAAGCCCTTTATCTCTCAATGAAGTGGGTGTGACAGAAGCCCTGAAACAAACTGTTGCTAGAGCAGGACAGCCGCCTGAGGAACTCTACCGGGATCTCCTTGGGCAGCTGTCCCGTAACATGCTGCATTTCGATGCCGGGATCATGGAGCTGCACACCAAACCGGTTTCCCAGAACATTAACTGGCTGGATTTTTCACACGGGCTGACATTTGCCAATGCCGCCCATCACCTGTGCAGCCGGGATCCCTCTCTCTGGCCGCAGGCCCTTCTGCAGATGGCCTGCTTTATCGGTCGTAACGGGGCCTATACGGACTTTACGCAGGATATGTCCGACTGGACAGTCGATGATCCGGCAGCCTTCCTGGAGGCTTCCCTCACCTCCCTCCTGGATCACGGCAATCCTGAATTTATTGTCTCCAGCCACCTGGTCAAGCTGACAACCGCCGTGAAGGCCGAAGCACAAAGAAAGGGGCAGGAAACCATAGCCCCGGATCTGTTGGCTGCCCTCAACCGCTTTCTGAACTCTCCGTTCAAGCGCAAACACACGCTGAGAACGGCCAGTCAATCATTGGACTTCGTAGCCAGGGAGGGTTAGGCCGCAAACCAATCAGTCGAGGATTTCGGAGCGTTCGTGGGATTTGCCGTGCTTCTCTTCCTGCTCTTCGCGGAAATCATGCAAGGTACCGTCCAGGGTGCGTTCAATAATTTCATCAAGCGCCCGGGCGGTGTTGACCCGGCCCATATAGACATAATCTGCCCCGGAATCATAAACATCCTTGGCGGATAACGGCTGTTCCGCATTGGAGATGATAACCGCTTCGGGATTGATCTGGCGGATCACCTGAACCAGCTTCTGATTGGTGATGCCCCGCAGGATATCATCGGGGATGGTTGCCACCACCACCTTGGCTTTATCGATCCCCGCATGGCTGAGGGTCTGTTCGCTGGCCAGATCGCCATAGCGCACTGAAGCGCCCATTCTGCGGATCGCAGGATGGATCTGCACGTTGAAATCAATGACCAAGATCTTCTTGAGAAGCTCCGGACGGTTTTCACTGATTTCATGAAGCAGTGAAGAGGCCACCCGATGAAAGCCAAGCAGGACAATTTCAGCATCGCCTTCTGCTTCCGTCACGCCTTCGGACGGCTCCGGGAAACCGCACTTCCTGAGGATAGGTGCCATAAACCCGTAGAGGGAATGAGCATTTCTATAGAGAAGCGGTGTCAGGAGCGCCGTTAATACAAAACCAAAGATAATGGCGCTTGAGAGATCTCCAGATACGTGACCCAACTGACTTCCAAGATAGGCAATCACCAGCCCGAACTCAGACAGTTGCGCCAGACGAATGGCCGTCACCTGAGCGAGTCGCTGATCCCCACCCGTCGCATAAAAGAGCGGAAAGAAAATGATCTGCCGGCTGAGCAGTGAGAAAAAGGCAAGGGCAACGGCGATAACCGGCACCAGCATATTATCCAGCGCCGGGACACTCATGCCAAGGCCAACAAAGAATAGAACAATAAAGAAATCCCGGACAATTCCCACCTTGCCGATGATATCCCGGCTGTAGGGCAAGGCCGCAATGGTCATACCGGCGATCAGCGCACTCATGCCTGATCCCACGGACAGGGTCATGTCGAAATCGAACAGCATATGAGCCAGATTATCGAGACTGCTGCCGAGGAAGACGATGGTAAAACACCAGCCGATGGCGCCCACAAAAATCATCTGCGGCTCTTTTGCCAGCCATTTGAAGGCCCGGGTAACGACAGCTTTTGCCAGAATATAGGATAGTCCGATCAGCAGGATCATACCGGAGAGCGACACCAGAACCGTCATGATTTCCGGCGAGTCGAATGTCGGCTGCAACGTCAGGACGATGATGGCCCAGATATCCTGAAAGACCAGGATACCAAGAGACAGATGCCCTGATTCCGTATCCAGCTCGTAATTCTCCTGGAACATTTTGACCACCAGGAGGGTCGAGGAACCGGCAATAAAAATACCGAAATAAAGCGCATCATAAGGCCCGGACAGCACGGTCCCGAGCCCGATCCAGATCAGTGCCTTGACCACAAGGAAGCCAAAAACGACCGTCAGCGGATATTGCAAAATACCAGAGACAATGATCATCTTGCCGCTGCGGGCTATTTTGCGTACATCAATCTCGATACCGATCATGAAGAGCAGCAGAATAAAGCCAAGCTCGGCAATCGTATCGATATTCTTCGGATCCGTAATCAGTTTGAAGCCGACGGGCCCTACCAGAATACCGGCCACCAGAAATGCAGCAATACTGGGGATGCGAAGACGGGCGAACAGAATTGCCAGCAAACTGGCGGCAAACAGGCTGATGCCGATATCATAAACCAGCGGGGTCAGCGCGGTCCCGGCGGCATGGGCCGGGGCAATGCCTGTCAGGCAGGCTATCACCACCGCCATACTGTATCTGCTGATCACCCGCACGGATCGCACCCCTTATCCTCTCTTCACACTCATGCTTCTTATAGTCATACCGGGAGCAGAGCTCAAGCGGGGTAAAGTACCAGATGGCCTATAAGCCGGGTTCTGTCCTCGATTTCTCGATGGATGACCATTCATCTAGGGCGCCTGTTGCCAGACGCCTCAAGCAACCAACCCGGACAGTAGCGCGGAAAACCAGCTTATGCGCGAGCAAGCCCTGCATCGACCGTCCCTATTTGGTTTTGCTCCCGGTGGGGTTTACCATGCCGTTGCCATTGCTGGAAACGCGGTGCGCTCTTACCGCACCCTTTCACCCTT
>DIYE01000132.1 GCA_002428885.1 Alphaproteobacteria bacterium UBA6062 | reverse complement strand
GCGACGCTTTACACCATCATATTCAGAAGCTGACAACGCATCAAAGGCGTGCCCATCCACGGCCTCAAAAAACTCAAACTCAAGGCCGAGTTTTTCCAGACGGTCCGACATCTCCAGCCGCCGATCAGCGTCTTGTTGCCGGTTGATAACAAATGTCCGGATTTTCCCGGAAACTGGATGTTTTGACATGTCGCCTTTATAAATTGGCAATCCTCACCCGACAAACGAAAACGACACTTTTCTCGGCTTCCCGAAAGTTCAATGGAAGACACCCTTGTCAGGGCCGATTACCGCGCTTTTGCCAGCGACGGACCAGATTGCTGTCCATGCCCATCAGATCCCTGACATCCTTCTGATTAAAGGGCGTATGAAAACTGGCAATCAGTCCCCCCTTTGGTACAAAGCCCGGCATAGCATCAAAATCCACATCGGCCATATGTTTGGAGAAAATATCATTTATATGATAGCCACCGATCTCTTTCGGGTTAAGGCGATAATTTTCGACAATAAAATTCTCGGCAAGAAAGGCCGTATCCTGAACCCTTATGGCAGCCTTGACCTTTTCCCCGGCCGTAAAGCCGTCGGCCGCATACATGCCGCCCGGATCAACAATCTGGATTTTCCATCTGTCATTCCCCTGCATCCGGATAAAGGAATAGTTTTCCTTATGTCCGTCCATCCAGATTACGCCGCGGCTGTTCAGCTCCCTCACGGCAGATACATAGGCAAGGGCCTGTCCTTTGGTCATCTGCCCGCCCTGCGCTTCCAGAATTTCTTTTGCCAGTTTTCCTTTGAAGATATCCACGACTTCCAGAACCTGCAGCGTACCGTCTGCATTGCCGATCGTCCTGCTGGCATGCACCTTCAGCGGCTCTATGATATCCGGATCAATCCCCGGATCAGCCAGGACACGACGACCATACAGGTCATTATAGATCGAATTGGTATTGGAGGCTTCGCCCCGGGAAATTCTGGCAACCCGCCCCGGATGATCCGGCAGTTCAAAAACTTGATTCACCTTGCCCTTACCAAGCTGCTTGCCAAGACGCAGCGTCAGGTCACCGTCCGGTGTGGAAAAACTGTAGGTTACATTCTGTTGCGGCGTCCCAGTAAATCTGTGCCGGTTTTCCGGCGTGTAATCGGCCATGGAACGGGGACGCTGTAGCGGTGAAGGATTATCCGGTACATCCGCCCGATACATCAGGGCATTCCGGTTATGCTCCCCGACCGTCATTTTATGGAACTCATCCGCATCCATGCTGACAACGCGGCCATGACGGGGATCAAAGAAATCCACACTGCTGGGCAGCGAGTCCTGGTCATAGTGGATATTCTCAATCACAACCCGGCGGGGACGACTGTTACCACCACTGACGATTTTAACCTCCACATCCCAGTCCGCCGCCTTCATCACCCGAACACGGTCATAATCAATGCCTTTCAGCATGGGCGCAAAAGAGGCCTCAATCCCTTCCATCTGCAGACGATAGGCATAAAGACCGTCGGGCACCGGCTCCGTCATGCCATAGGCAAGCGCGCCCGGCTTGATGGCCCGCTGGCCATCCGACATACCTTCCAGCGCCAGGGCAAAGCGGTTCTGCCCCTGTTCCTGGCTGACCAGTTTCCCGGTTTTGCGGTGGATAATATAATTGGCCGCTGCGGCATCTGTTATGTCCGGGTTTTGAGACCGGAACGCTTCCTGAAGATCCCCGGAGAAACGGGCTTTGTTGCCATAATCCTGAGACAATGTCGGAGCCGCCGGCGGTGCGGCACCGGCATCACCATTTCCGGCAATCCGAACCTGGACCGTATGGTCGTTGGGCAGCTGCCGGGCCGGCGGGATCGTCGGTTCCACCTCATTGACCTTGATGACCATGGTCTTGCGTTGTTCCCGCGTGACACTGGGGGGGATACCGTCCGAAATCTGGTCTACATTTTTTAAAATATCAGGACGGGCAGACGCCTTTGGTTTAGCGACGACAACTATTTTCTCCGGCGGGCCCGACTTTGTGGTCATACGGGCCTGGAACCGGTTTTTACTCCGCTTACTTAAGTCGGCAAAGCTGGCATCACCGCTTCTAATCCGACCACCTTCCGCCTTATAATAGCGGAAAGGGGATGTTGCCTCGTAGGCTGAGAAACCCAGCATGGTGAATTCCATGGCCACATCGAGGATATTGTTCCAGTAATATTCATCGGAAACCTTCTGACCGAACACATCCTGAGCTGTAAAAATCGTATAAACCTTGGCAGCTGGATTGGTCGCAGAGAACAGACCATAGGCAGACCGGAACCCTTCCGTCGCGTAAAATTCTCCAACACGATCCCAGATCGCGGCCGAAGAAAAGAACAACGCCTTATCAACCAGCGCCTTTTCCCAACTGGTCAGGACATTGTCTTTACAGCAATTCTCAGGGAAGAAAGCAGCGGCAGCCTGTCGAGCCCTGATTCCCATTTTCTGGTCTTTCAGGAGGGCAAAGCCGGTTCTGAAAGGCGCTCGCCCTGTTGCCAGGATACGCTCCTGATCAAACTCCTGCAGGCTCTTGAAAGACACATGCCGGGGATTAATGCTTTTGATTTTTTCTTCTGTGAGGAACAAGAGGCCGCCGGAGGGGATATATTCATCCGCCAGCAAACTGCCCTGTACCCTCAAATAAGGACGGACACCCGATAATCCGGAAAGGGATTTCCGGCCTGTCATACCCAGATAAAGCTCGGCGACCGCCAGCTTCTGCTGATCCACTATACCCGGCTCATCCATGATGCTCAGCAACCGTTCGGTCATCTGGATATAGGTATCGATCTTGCCGACTTCGCCGGTCGCGTTCTCATAGACCTTCAGCAGTTTTTCCGCTGTTTTACGATATTTAGCGAGCGCCAGATGCTCCCAGCGCTTAAACCACTGAACGCGGAATTTGGTATCCTCGTCGATGCTGAACTCGACAATTTCACCGGTTGTCCCGTCAAAATCCAGACAGCTTCCGTGGCCCTTGATTTTCTGAAGCTCTTCCGTTGCAAAAAAGCTCTCCAGCCAGCTGTAGGACAGGAAAGGCGGATAGTAATATTCACCGGCCTTGCAGGAACCTGACAGCGTAACCGCTCGCCCAAGCGGATGAGAGACCCGCGCCAATCCGGCTGCATAGCGCACGGTTCCGTTGATGGCTTCGCCTCGCCTCTCCAGTATCAGGGTCGCCTCGGCGCCGCTGGTTTCACCGCGCATGGTCAGCGAGATCCGGTCTCCTGCCTTGTCCGCCAGCCGCTCATCCAGATAGGCCTGCGGGAAAATCCGCTGTCCCTGAATCATGGAATAGACATGAGGCGTTACGGTTTCCCCGGGCCGGCGCCGTTTTGGCCCCAGAAAGGCAAGCACTTCCAGGCTTTTCGTCGGCCGCTGGGAAACCTCAAAAATCGGATCCGATTTATAATATCGGGAGAGAGGTTTCCCCTCACCGATAATCTCAACCTTCTGGACCTCAGCCGTATCTTCGTTCAAGGTCCATTTGACTTCCCCCGGAAAGAAATTGAGCCGCACCCGCGGGCTGTAGGAATGCCCGACCGGGCGAAGACGCAGCTTCCAGACCAGTTTCCCTTCCAGCATCTTGCGGGCTTTTTCCGGGATGGCCGGGTTCATTTCATCGGCTTTGGGCTTATAGGTAAATTCGGCCGTCAGAAGCCCGCTGTTCGGCGGACTGACAGCAACCGTTGTCCAGACCCGTTTATCCGTATGTAAGATAATATCCCCGCTGGTTCCTTCCGGATCGCCGGTAAAAGCAATATGGGTTCCACGCCCGTCTTTTATCTCGCCGTCAGCGGTCCGCCATTTCACCTCCTGCCAGCGTCCGAGCAGATCCACGGGATTATAGAATTCCAGCGGCTTATCGAGCCTGGACTGGGCAACGGAAGGTCCTGCACTGCCCAGCAGAGTGGCCAGCAGAATGGCGGCAAAAAACCTCATGATCATCCCGGTTCTTTTCATCATAATGCCGCCCTTTCGTCTGCGCCCTGCGCTGTTCCTTCAAGAACATTTTCGTCTTCGGAAGGACGCTGGCTGCCGACACGGCCATACCGGAAAGGTCCGGAAATTTCCTTCACTTCATAACTGCGAGAATCATAGCTGGTTTTATAACCCCACTCCGCCCCGCGAAAAGTCATGTTTCCGCTTGCCGGATCAGTGCTGACCCGCATCATCACGGTGTGTCCTTTATCCTTGGAGGACGCGATAACATAGCTGCGGACGCTGTCAGGCAGATCCGGATTATAAAGGCAGATTTTCTTGCCTTTATGGTGAACCCCGAGCGTCCGGCCATCGAAATAGGCTTTGCGCTTCACATGAGGGCAGGCACTTCCCAGCACCCGAACCGTCAGCACTTTTGCCTTGGGGGATGCGGCGAGCCGTTCAAAACCGGATGTATCGAGTTTCCTGTCTTCCGGCGTCCGGTTCAGGCGAGCCTGAAGGATTTTCTTTTCATCTTCGAGCTCTTCAATCTTGGTTTTGGCTTCACCATCTTCACCCTCTCCAAGATACTCCCACTCATCGCCTTTGATGCGTTTAAAGCGCTTCTGGTAAACCTTCTCTCCGGTTGAGGTATTTTCCCAGATATAGGAAATGCCTCCCTGTTTGAGAGCGTCAATAGCCTGATCGATCTCTTTCAGCCGTTTTTCAACATCCTCTTTCTTGTTGAGGATATCCCCACCGAGCAGATCGCCGGCCTTAATATGCCAGACCTGTTCCTGAAGACCGGCGATCACATGGGAAAACGTCCCCACCTTCCAGAAACCATCGATGGTATCGAAAGCCAGCTTGAAATCAGTTTCGGTCAGCAGGACCGGGGCTCGATCCTCATCCCGTACCGGTGTTACGGGGCTGTCCGGAACCGGATTGAAAAGATCACCGTCATCATCCGCTGCCGACTTGGCATCAGGAAGAGTTTGCTGACCGGCCTGCTCAGCCGCCTTTTTCAGCTTTTCAATATCCTTCTTTATTTCTTCAGGTGGCTTGATCTCCTTGGTGACCGGCTTCCAGACAGTCGGAATAACCAGATCCATCGGCAGCCCGGACTTTTCACCGGAATCGTAGACGTTGACTGATCCTTTGCGAGTCTCCGGATCTACCCGAACCTCCACACCGAAACTCTCATCGAGGACAAAATCCCGTGCCTCCGCCTTGTCACCCCGATCCAGGCTGGCCCAGAAAAGATCGTCGTCCAGTGATTTCAGCGCTTTTTCGTCCAGCCCTTCAGACCCTTCCCGCAGCGCCTTTAACCGGCTTTGCGGATCCGGGTCGGTAACGATATTGACCATCTGTTCTTCGGTCAGCGTGAGGTCGTATCGCTTGCGGAGATTATCCAGGCGATTTTCATAATTCCAGCCGTCGCTGTCCGCCTGTTTTTTTGTATCCAGCTTAAGCGCCATCCCGGCAATATCCTGGGCCCGCTGAATTTCCGCCTTGTGATCCCCGGCTTTGGGGGATTCCCCAAGCGGCTCATCGACTACCACCATCTCAATCATCTTGCGTTCAAGAGGTGTGGGGACCGGCCCTTTATAATCCTCGGCGTCAGCAACCGGGATCAGGAATAAATAGGAAAGGATCGGGGACAGAATAAGGGCCAGACACAGATTACGCAAAACAGGCCGGCTCAGACAGACCAGGTTTTTCAAGGGACGGCTCCCGTCAGATTTTTATAAGATGTAAAAAAGGCGGCGACATATATTGCCGCCGCCTCTTGCAGCACATTATTCGGCTTTATCGGCTTTTTCGACTTTGCTCACAGTGACTGAGTCAATCTGGAACAGCACTTCGCCTTTGGCGCCCTTTTCAATTTTTTCGATAACCAGGCTCAATTCGCCGGGAGACCGCAAGGACTTAAACTCCTTGGTTTCAATAAGGGCGGGCTTACCATCCGGACCGATGGCCCCGATCATTTCCGCCTTGGCATTATACTGCCGGCCCCGCTTGGACAGAACTAGCCGTATCGGCGAAGACTGATGGGCTGCCTGGATCCGTTCCCAGGGCTCCACTTTTCCAAAATAGGTTTTACATTCAAAGCCGTCCGTTGACATGTACGGTGCATTCACCGTGTCCACTTTTCCTCTGGACGCTTTCCAGAGAACCAAATGGGACGCCGTACATTTATTGGCATAGTTGAAGCGGATCTGATAGGAGGCAGCGAGATAGTTTTTGCTGTCCTTGAACAGCCCCAGAGTGAGCCGATCTGACTTTGTCGCATATTCGCCGGTAAACAGAACCTCCGCATCCCAGTCACCCTTAGGAAGCTTATTGCTGAGAGTCAGAATGTTGGACGGTTTTGCTGCTCCGAACCCGCCCTGGGTTGTGGTCAGCATGGTCAACATGCCTTCTTCAACAATAAAGTTGTCGGGATTGGGTCCTTTGACGGTCCAGTCTTCCGCAAGATCCTCACCATCGAAATCATCTCTGAAGACTTCCGTGGCGTTTTCCGCGTCCTTTTCCTTACCGTCCGGAATGCTGGCCTGGGCGGCTTTGACCACCTTGGTCATGGCATCCTTGAAACCAGCCGTATTGGAGGCGTCAAAATACTGACCGCCGCCATTGGCAGCGATACACTGAAGCTGCGCCCGCGCTTTATCATCAACATTGAAGCCGACAACATGGACTTTCATATCCACACCGGCGGACTGAGCCGTAGAAGCAATCTCGCAAGGATTACTGTTACAGGTTTCAATACCGTCGGAAATCAGCACCAGAGATTTCGGCACATCCGCAGGCTGGGAGCCTGCAAGACTGGCGATACCGTTTTTCAGGGACTGACCGATCGGCGTTTTGCCAAGCGGCTTTAGAGAGGTAATGCTCTTTTTGACAGCAGCCCGGTCCGATCCGATCGGATTGAGCATCTTGACGTCCTGGCAGCTGGATTTATCGCTGGCGCCATAGGTCATCAGACCAATACGGGCGCTGGCCGGCAAATCGTCAATCATTGCAGACATGGTATTTTTCGCCGTCTGGATCTTCGCAACCCCGTCAATCTGCCCCCACATGGAACCCGAGCCATCCAGAATAAACAGGATATCGTTATCTGCGGCATGACCGGCGACCGGCGCCAGCATAACTGTAGATGCAAGCAATACCCCTGCAATGCGGCCTTTTCTAAATGAAGTACGCAACACTTACCTCCAAGTTGTTTTTAGGTTTCCCATATTTTGATGGGTTTTCTCCCCTTAGGCAACGAAGATATTATGTAGAAAATGTGGCAAAACCGCTGATTTCTGAGAGCTGACTAAATTAACCACGTTTTAAGATCGATGGAGAAAAAACAGTCTTTTAAATCAACAAGTTGAATAGAATGTTATAAAACTGATAATGTAATCACAGTTTTGTGATTGAGCTGCATTCTCTTTCTAAAACCCATGCGGGCAATCCGAAAATCCCCTTTCACGCTTCCAGCATGTCGGATAATTCCCTGATGAAATGGGCATCATCGGAAACGTCCAGAATACCGTTCCCTCTCAGAACCAGGCCGCCATGCAGCAGGATCGTGGCTTTCATAACAGCCCGGCGATTTTCTTCCGGCGTTGCCGTATCGGATCCGAAGAGTTTCATTGCAACCGTAATCACCCGATGCACCGCGGTTTGCAGCGCCGGTGTCTCCGACATGGTGGCATGGGGGCGGCTCATCATCAGGGCGTAGAGGAACGGTCTGGACAGAGAAAAATCAAGATAGGCAGAGATAAAGGAAGCTTTGTCTGTACAGCTTTCAACAACACTGGCCATCTGATCAAAACCTTCCGTCGCAACGGCATCCAGCAATCCATCCTTGTCGGAGAAATGATTATAGAGAGCCCGGTGAGCGACACCGATCTGCCCGGCAATAGCCCTGATACTGATATTCGGATGACCCTTCGCTTCAACAAGCTCCAGAGCCACCCGAATGGCTTCTTCACGGACATTGCCGTGCCGGTATGTGCTGCGTTTTTCCTGTGCCATGACATTGGTTCTACAGGATCACACAACATCACACCAGACGGTTATGACGCTCTTTGGGCGAGGGATTCCCTGGCCCGCTCAACAGTCTGCTCCTCCGCGATTGCCGCCTTCATGGCCGCCAGCAGATCCTTGCGGGCTTTGGCCTTGGTATTGCGATACGGCAGCGGATTGATGTTCAGAAAATCTTCCGCCTTAGCCCGGACGGCTTCGGTCAGATCCACGACATCAACAACCCGATCGAGAAAACCGGCCTGAGCAGCAACGCCCGGCGAAAACAACTCTCCGGTCAGGGCTGTCCGGTTAAACAGGGGCGGTGACAACCGGTAGGAGGCCAGCAGCATGGCAAATTTGGGCAGCGTCATCCCAATTCGGACTTCATTCAGGCCAAGATTGAAATTTCCCGAAATACCGATCCGGTAATCACAGGACATCAGAATGAAAGTGCCCATGGGATAGGCGTGACCGGTGCAGGCCGCAACCGTCGGAAGGGGGTAGGATAACAGCCGGACAACCAGCTCCGCCCCGGATTTAACCACATTACACAATGCTTCGGGACCGGTTCCCATCTCTTTGAGATCAAAACCCGCAGAAAAAATGCCCGGCCTGCCGGCAAGAATAACCACAGCCGCCTCTTTTTCCGCTTTGTCCAGCGCTTCATTGATATGCCCCATCATGGTGAAGGACATGGCATTGACCTTTCCGTCATCCAGGGTGATGCAGGCAATCTGATCCTTGAGATCATAGCTGACTGGTGAATTCATCTTCACTCTCCTTTATATATCCATTGGATACATATGGATATGCGAAACACCTCATAAAGGCAAGAAATTTGTTAAAGATGTAAACTCAGCTCAGTTTGTTTCTGAAAGAGCTGCACTCATGCCCCCGCGAGAATAATGCCGACACCGACAACGGTTGCCAACACACCGGTCCCGATCAGCATATTCCAGACCATTGTACGAAGGATGAAGGCACTGATGATAAGAGTGACGAGAGGATAGGTTGCAATCAACGGGGCGACGATGCTGACCTTGCCGGCCCCCAGCGCCATATAAGTGAAAAGCGCGGCAATTCCGTTCAGGAGGCCCGTCGCCATAAACCACTTTCTGCCGGTCTTATGCCGCCATCCTGTCAGGGCGGCGCCCGATCTGCCCTGCCCTTGCAGCGTTGCGACGGTCAGGATCAGCAAAGCGGAAATGATATATCCGGCTGTTGCCGCCGCCAGAGGGTCGGGCCAGAACAGCAGTCCCCACTTTATACCCGGTTGCGTTATCCCCCGCACAACGGCTCCGCCCAGCGGCAGAAGGATAATCCAGAGAGGCCAGGAACTGCTGGCGGAGGAGCGAGAGACAGTCAGCAACGTAACACCGGCAATGATAACCAGCATACCAGCCGCCTGAGCCAAACCAAGCGGTTCCGCCAGGACAAGAATAGCGAACAGGACAGCAAAGAGCGGCGTCAGATTGCCGATCGCCCCTGTAATACTCGGCCCCATATGAGCATTGGCCACAAAGGTCAGAAGGGTAACGGTGCCCGGAAAAAGCAGCCCGACAGCACAGAAAACAGCAAAAGCCACCGGGTCAAAGCCGCCGAAATCCACAAGAAAAAGGGAGGTGACCAGAAAAAACAGGGCAGCGGTCGGCACGCTCACGGACGCACCGTGGGTCGGCGACACAAAGCGCAGTCCCTGCTGTGTGAGGATCAGGGCCACACCGTAACAAAAGGCAGCCGCCAGGGCTGCTATCCAAGCGTCCATGGTTCTTTGATATCGTTGATCAATGTTTCCGCGATCAGGCGCCTTCAACAATCATCAGATCTGCAATACCGGCATTTTTCCGATGATCTTTAGCCGCCTGATACTCTTCCGAATGATAACAGGCCAGCGCTTGCTCCATACTATCAAACTCAATCACCACATTCCGGGGGCGGCCGGTCCCTTCCAATTGCTCTACCTGTCCGCCTCGTGCCAGAATTCGCGCATTATATTTCTCAAACGCGGCGGACGCGCCACTTGCGTAAAGCTGATAGGGTTCCGGATCGGTGACGGTAACATGGGCAATCCAGTAGGCTTTCGGCATTCATTCCTCCTTTTTTCTTTTCTTTACTCTTGGATAAAATCCTCCTCGTGGCAAGGTTTATAAGCTTTTAAACATCCAGCAGACTGATAAGATAGGATTGCAAAATCAGACGGAACAAGGCCAACAATGAACAAAAATGACCAGACCGCCATCCTGAACGCCGTTGACGATCTGTTTGAAGAAGAAGTCCGGTTTCTGGCAGACCTGACCCGCCACCCCTCCACCCGCGGCAATGAGCAGTCCGCACAGGCATTCATGGCGGGCGAGCTCGACAAACGCGGTTATGAGGTGGATCAGTGGGAAGTAAAGGTGGAGGATATTGCTCATTTGCCCGGCTTCTCACCGGTGATCGGGAATTACGATGATGCCATCAATGTGGTCGGTACCCATCACAGCCGGGAAAAATCCGGAAAAAGCCTGATCCTTAACGGCCATATGGATGTCGTGCCGGTAGGTCCGCTGGATATGTGGGACAGCCCGCCGTTCGAGCCGCGTATTGAAGAGGGCTGGATGTATGGACGCGGCGCGGCGGATATGAAGGCGGGGATCGCCTCCAACCTTTATGCCCTGGATGCGCTGCGCAAGTTGGGATATGCCCCGGCCGCTGATGTGTTTTTCCAGACGGTCGTCGAAGAAGAATGCACAGGCAATGGTGCACTTGCCTGCCTGCAGCGCGGCTACAAGGCTGATGCCGCCCTGATCCCGGAGCCGTTTAATGAAACCCTGACCACCGCCCAGATCGGTGTGATCTGGATGCAGGTGAGATTGCGCGGCGTTCCGGTTCATGTCCTGGAAGCCGGCGCCGGCGCCAACGCCATTGAGGCAGCCATTCCGCTTATCAGCGCCCTTCACCGGCTGGAGGAAAGATGGAACAGGGCCGAAAACCGACATCCAGCCTATGCGGCCCATAATCACCCGCTTAATCTCAATATCGGGAAAATCGAAGGCGGCGACTGGGCTAGTTCCGTTCCGGCCTGGTGCGTGTTTGATGTGCGGATGGCCATCTTCCCGGGGCAGGATATCGAAGCTGCAAAACAGGATCTGGAGACCACCATCATGGCGGCCGCGGCAGAACATGATTTCCTGAAAAAGAACAAGCCCGAAATCCTCTATCACGGTTTCCTGGCGGAGGGTTATGCCCTTCAGGATCATCATACACCTAATGCGCCGCTGGCCATTTCCACCCTTGAACAAGCCCATCATGCTGTGACGGGATCCGAGCTTGTCAAAGCGCCGACAACCGCCACCACAGATGCCCGCTTCTTTGGGTTATATGCAGACACACCTGCTCTGGTGTATGGCCCCAAATGCGAGGCCATTCACGGCTTTAACGAGAAGGTGGAATTGGAGTCCGTCCGGCGGGTGACTCAGACCACGGCCCTCTTTATTGCTGACTGGTGTGGCCTGGAAGCGATAAAGGCTTAAGCATGACTTATCAGGCGCCTGCGACCCCCGATCCAGGTGCCGCCTTCTCCTGAAAAGATCTACCTTCACAAATATGCATAAATTTTAATCTCGCCCAATTTTTGTGCACACATGATCAAAATTCAGACGCCTCCCTAACAGGAAATCAATGCAATCCATTTAACGAAATTTCTTTTTTATTATTTAAAATCAACATCTTAATTAATTTATAACTCTAAACATCACGACTGGCACAGGCTTTGCTCTTTATCGGTTATCGCCCATAAATGGAGAATAACCGTGTCAAACAAATTGTCCCGTCTCGCTTCTGTCCTGACCCTGGGAGCAGGACTTCTAACCGCCTCTGTCAGCATGGCGGCCGATAACACCATCAAGGTCGGCATCCTGCATTCCCTGTCCGGAACCATGGCCATTTCGGAAACCACCCTGAAAGACGCCATGCTCATGCTGATTGAGGAGCAAAATAAGAAAGGCGGTCTGCTTGGCAAAAAACTGGAGCCTGTTGTGGTCGATCCAGCCTCCAACTGGCCCCTCTTTGCGGAGAAAGCCCGTGAACTGATTGAGATTGAAAAAGTTTCTGCGGTGTTTGGTGCCTGGACATCCGTTTCCAGAAAGTCCGTCCTGCCGGTGTTCGAGGAGCTCAATTCCCTGCTTTTCTATCCCGTGCAGTATGAAGGGGAAGAATCCCAGAGAAACGTCTTTTATACCGGCGCCGCCCCGAACCAACAGGCCATCCCGGCGGTGGAATATCTGATGGCAGAAGAAGGAGTTGAGCGCTGGGTCCTGGCCGGAACAGATTATGTCTACCCCCGGACAACCAACAAAATCCTGGAGGCTTTCCTAAAAGCCAAGGGTGTCGCGCCTGAAGACATCATGGTGAATTACACACCGTTCGGTCACTCTGACTGGCAGACCATCGTCTCCGATATCAAAGCCTTTGGCTCGGCCGGTAAGAAGACTGCGGTTGTCTCTACCATCAATGGTGACGCCAACGTGCCTTTCTATAAGGAGCTCGCCAACCAGGGGATCAAAGCCGAAGACATTCCGGTTGTTGCCTTCTCTGTCGGGGAGGAAGAACTGGCCGGTCTCGACACAGCACCGCTGGTCGGTCATCTGGCTGCCTGGAACTATTTCCAGTCCGTTGACTCCGCTGCCAATGAAGCCTTCGTGGAAGCCTGGAAGGCCTATACGGGCAATCCGAACCGGGTCAGCAACGATCCGATGGAAGCCCATTATATCGGCTTCAACATGTGGGTTAAGGCCGTTGAAAAAGCCGGCACCACCAATGCCGATGCGGTTATCGACTCGCTGGTCGGTATTTCCGTGCCGAACCTGTCCGGCGGCTATTCCTCCATGATGCCGAACCATCATATCACCAAGCCGGTTCTGATCGGCGAAATCCAGGAGGACGGTCAGTTTGACGTCGTCCATGAAACAGCCGGTCTGGTTCCTGGGGATGCCTGGTCAGACTATCTGGTGGATTCCGCCAAGCTGATCTCCGACTGGAGAGCCCCGCTATCCTGCGGCAACTTCAACACGGCGACCAATAAATGCGGCGGTAAAGGGACTGAATAACTCCCGGCCGACGCCATAAAAACCGGGCTGGCGGCCTTACCTCCGCCAGCCTGACCCGACCAAAACAGAGAGACACCCCATGTTCCCCATCCGCTTGTTGCTGATCGGGGCTTTAATTTGCGCCGCTTTGACCGGCCAGGTTTCCGCCCATCATGAAGATCTGCAACCAAAGATCCAGGCCCTTGCAGCGGGTTCCCTGAAAGACCGGGCCCGCACGGTCGAGGCGCTTCTGAAAACCGGCGACAGCAGGATCATTCCGGTTCTGCAACATCTGGCCGCCGGTAGCCTTTATGTCCGAAAATCAGATGGCCTCGTCGTCCTGACGCACAAAACAGGGGCGAGCTATGACGCTACGGCACCATTGACCGGTGAGGTTACAGCTGGCCTTGCCAAAAGAGCCCTTAAAAAAATCAAAGCCAACAACAGTCTCAGACGCCGCATCAAAAAAGGCCTCAGCCTTTTTGCCTTGTCCAGCCCGGAAGAGGATGAGCGTCTGGCCGCAGCCCAGACCCTGCTGACCAGCAAGGATATTTCCATCCTGCCGCTTCTGGAAACTCGTCTTGAAGCGGAACAGGATGAAGAAATCCGGACAGCCCTCCTTGAGGCAAAAGCCGCAATGACCCTTCAATCAGATGCCTCCGATGCTGAGAAAACAGCCGCCATTTCTATTCTGGAAGAGATGGGCGGACGCCAGGCCATGTCCCTGCTGAGCCAAGTTGAACCTCTTCTTTCTAAGGCCGTTAAAGAACAGGTGCTGGCCGCCAAAGGCCGATTGGAGAGCGAACGCCAGCTTTGGGAGCTTCTACAAAACGGCTGGTACGGCCTGTCCCTGGGGTCCGTTCTCCTCCTGGCCTCCATTGGTCTGGCCATCACCTTTGGTGTCATGGGGGTCATCAATATGGCCCATGGCGAAATGGTCATGATCGGCGCCTATACCACATATACGGTACAGACCGTGATCCAGTCTGTGGCCCCCGGTCTTCTGGAATTCTCGCTGCTCTTTGCTCTGCCGCTCGCCTTTCTTGCTGCGGGCAGTGTGGGGTTCGCCATGGAGCGGGGCGTTATCCGTTTTCTCTATGGCCGGCCGCTGGAGACCCTGCTCGCGACCTGGGGTATTTCCCTGTTTCTGCAGCAGGCCGTCCGGACCATTTTCGGCCCGACAAACCAGGAGGTGATAAACCCTTCCTGGATGTCCGGCGCCATTGAGCTCGGCGGGCTTTCGCTTACCCTCAACCGGATCTGGATCTTGCTGTTCGCCATTGCTGTATTTGCGGCTCTCTTCCTGCTCATCAAACGCTCCCATATGGGATTGCAGATGCGGGCGGTGACCCAGAACCGTCAGATGGCCTCTTCCATGGGCATTCGAACCCCCTGGGTGGATGCCTTTACCTTCGCGCTCGGCTCCGGCATTGCCGGTATCGCCGGTGTGGCCCTGTCCCAGATTGGAAACGTCTCTCCCAATCTGGGGCAGACCTACATCATCGACAGCTTCATGGTGGTCGTGTTTGGCGGGGTCGGCAATCTGTGGGGTACCCTGATCGGTGCCCTGTCCCTTGGTATCGCCAATAAATTCATGGAACCCCTGGCCGGTGCCGTGCTTGCCAAGATCCTGGTACTCGCCTTCATCATCCTGTTTATCCAGAAACGGCCAAGCGGTCTTTTCGCGCTGAAAGGAAGGGCCGCTCAGTCATGATATCGCGTTTCTTGTTTAAAGGACTGCAAGGCAAGATCGGCTGGGTGGCCGGGGCGATCCTCCTGCTCTCCGTTCTGGTTCCGTTTTGCAATCTTATGCTGCCGGAAAGTCACTTACTGTATGTACCGGACTATGCAGTCTCCTTGTTCGGAAAATATCTAACCTATGCCCTGCTCGCTCTCGCACTCGACCTGGTCTGGGGCTATTGCGGGATCCTGTCCCTGGGCCATGGAGCGTTCTTCGCCCTCGGCGGTTATGCCATGGGCATGTATCTGATGCGCCAGATCGGCCCGCGCGGTGTGTATGGTGACCCGATCCTGCCGGATTTTATGGTGTTTCTCAACTGGTCGGAACTGCCCTGGTACTGGTGGGGGTTTGATCAGTTCTGGTTTGCCGCCCTGATGACCCTGCTGGTGCCGGGTGCCCTCGCCTTTGTCTTCGGCTGGTTCGCCTTTCGCTCCCGTGTGACAGGGGTCTATCTTTCCATTATCACCCAGGCACTGACCTTCGCCCTGCTGCTGGCTTTCTTTCGCAATGACATGGGCTTCGGCGGCAATAACGGCCTCACGGATTTCAAGGATATCCTGGGTTATTCCCTGCAGACGGGCACGACCCGCGCCGGGCTGTTCGCCGCCTCGGCCATCGCGCTGGCTGTTTGCCTGATGTTAAGTTCCGCCCTGATCCGTTCACGGCTCGGGAAAGTGCTTATCGCCATCAGGGAGAGCGAATCCAGAGCACGGTTTCTCGGCTACCGCGTCGAGCATGTGAAGCTGTTTGTTTTCGTTCTGTCCGCCATGATGGCAGGCCTCGCAGGGGCTCTCTATGTCCCTCAAGTCGGTATTATCAACCCCGGTGAATTTGCCCCTGCCAACTCTATCGAGGTGGTCATCTGGACCGCGATCGGCGGCCGTGGCACCCTAATCGGCCCGCTGCTGGGTGCCATCAGTGTCAATCTCGGAAAAAGCTGGTTTACAGCAGCCCTGCCCGACTACTGGCTGTTTGCCCTGGGGGCTCTATTTGTGGCGGTCACCCTGTTTCTGCCCAGGGGTCTGATGGGCCTTTTTTCCGGATATTCGACAAAATCAGGCAAATCCGGAAACCCGCTGACCCGCTGGCTTCCCTTTCTCGCTTCCGACCGTACAGGAGGAAAAGACCAATGATTCCGCTGACCTCCAGCCTGCTTTACCTGGATGATGTGCATGTGGCCTTTGACGGCTTCAAGGCGATCAACGGATTATCCCTGATCATTGAGCCTGGCGAAATGCGGGCCATCATCGGCCCTAACGGTGCCGGTAAAACAACCATGCTGGATATCATTACCGGCAAAACCAAACCTGACAGCGGCGATGTGCTGTTTGAAGGAGGGCTTGACCTTACGGAAAAGGACGAAACGGAAATTGCCCTGGCAGGCATCGGTCGCAAATTCCAGAAGCCCACCGTGTTCGAAAGCCAGACAGTCCGCGAGAATATCGAGCTTGCCCTGGCCGGCAGCCGCAATATTCTTGCCTCCATCCTCTATCAGGAGGGCGAAGAGGATTACGAGCGCATCACTCAAATCCTCGAAACCATCCGCCTTGATCACCGGGCCGAGGAACTTGCCGCTGACCTCTCCCACGGCCAGAAACAGTGGCTGGAAATCGGCATGCTGCTGGCCCAGGATCCCAAACTCCTGCTGGTGGATGAACCCGTGGCCGGTATGACGGATGCCGAAACGGTAGAAACGGCGAAACTGCTGAGGGATATCGCCCGGACCCGCTCCGTCATTGTTGTGGAACATGACATGAGCTTTATCCGCGATCTGGATGTGAAGGTAACCGTCCTCGCCGAAGGATCTGTGCTGGCCGAAGGGTCTCTCGATCATGTCAGCCAGCAACCGGAAGTCATCGAAAGCTACCTGGGGAGATAATTATGACCACTCTTACCGTAGAGACCATCTCTCTTCATTACGGCGCGGCGCAAGCCCTCCGCCAGGTTTCTCTGAAGGCCGCGAGCGAACAGATCACCTGCCTGCTGGGCCGCAACGGGGTCGGGAAAACCTCGCTGCTTCGGGCCATTACCGGTCAGCATCCGATATCAAGCGGAGACATCCGCCTGAATGAACGTTCTCTTGGCAAAAGCCCTGCCTACAGCCGGGCAGGCAATGGCATCGCCTATGTCCCTCAGGGACGGGAGATATTTCCGCAGCTGACCGTGCGGGAAAATCTGGAAACCGGCTTTGCCCGTCTTGACCAGCATGAGCGACGGGTCGAGAAAGAAATTTTCGACCTGTTTCCGATTCTGAAAGACATGCTGTCCCGGCGCGGCGGGGATCTGTCCGGCGGTCAGCAACAGCAACTGGCCATCGCACGGGCCATGGTCACCCGCCCGAAGATCTTGGTTCTGGATGAACCGACGGAAGGCATCCAGCCATCCATCATCAAGGATATTGGCCGGGCCATCCTGTACTTAAAAGAACAGAAGAAAATGACCATCCTTCTGGTCGAGCAGTATCTCGATTTCTGCCGCGACCTGGCGGATGCCATCTATATCATGGACAGGGGCGAGATAATGCACACGGGCCCCGCCGCAGATCTGGATCGTGACGATGTCCGCCGCCATCTTACTGTCTGATCAAGCCCCCCGGCCCCAGCGGACGGTCGGTACCGGCAGGATTTCGGTGAAACACGGAGCAGACGGGACAAGCCGCCTTGATCGCCTCTATCAGCAGGGAGCAGCCAAGATCCGGCTGCCCGCGGTTTATGGCAATCAAGCCGGTCCGCAAGCTGTACTGATCAACAGCGCCGGGGGCCTCACCGGCGGGGATCATTTGACCTGGGACCTGTATGCCGGGAGAGGAGCACACCTGACGGCAACCAGCCAGGCTTGCGAAAAAATATACCGGGCCGCCGGAAAAGAAACGGCCCGTCAGGAAACGATGATCCGGGTGGAAGAAGGCGCGTCCCTGCACTGGTTGCCTCAGGAAACCATCCTGTTTAACCAGTCGCGGCTGGACCGAAGCCTGAGTGTTGATCTGGCCCGGGGCAGCCGGTTTCTGGCTGTCGAAGCAGTTCTTCTGGGGCGACTGGCCATGAAGGAGAAACTGACGGAGCTTCTGTTCCGTGACCGCTGGACGATCCGGAAGGACGGACGCCTGCTGCATTCCGAGGCTTTTAAGCTGGACGGCTCAGCAGAAAATCTTCGGCAGAAATCTGCCATCCTGAACGGGGGCACTGCCTTTGCCTCCCTGTTCTATACCGGACCACAAGACGCAGAGGCACTGGACAAACTCGCCGAACAAATCCGCTTGTTAAAAGGCGGGGCCGGCGTCAGCGCGTGGCAGGGGAAACTGCTTGTTCGCCTGACCGCACCGGATGGCCTCACGCTTCGTCAATATCTGATTCCCATCATCGAACATTTGACGGGCGGTACAGCATTACCGCGCGTCTGGACTACATAAATATCGGAGGAAACCATGATTTTAACACCAAGGGAGAAGGACAAACTCCTGATTGCCATGGCCGCAAATGTGGCCCGGCGGCGGCTGGAACGGGGCGTTGTCCTGAACCATCCTGAAGCCATCGCCCTGATTTCAGATTTTGTTGTGGAAGGGGCCCGGGATGGCCGCTCGGTCGCCGATCTTATGGAAGCCGGAGCCCATATCCTGAGCCGCGACCAGGTCATGGAGGGCGTACCCGACATGATCCATGACATTCAGGTCGAAGCGACTTTCCCGGACGGTGTCAAACTGGTTACCGTCCATCACCCGATCCGCTAACGGAGGAGAAATTATGATTCCCGGAGAATACATCCTCTGCGAGGGGGAAATTGAGC
>DIYE01000246.1 GCA_002428885.1 Alphaproteobacteria bacterium UBA6062 | reverse complement strand
GGGCAGTTCATGGTCGGCGGTGCGGCAGGTCGTGATCGGAATCTGGTCGGACTCAGGTTGACCAGGGGAGAGCGGGTGACCGTTGAAACACCCGCTCAACAGCGTCAGAACCCGGAAATATCACGTCCGGCAGCCGTCTCTGTGAATTTTCAGATTAATACGCCGGACGCGGACAGCTTCAGAAGATCTCAATCACAGATCCAGGCAGATGCTTGGCGTTCCGCTCAGCGGCTCATAAAACGAAACGGGTGATACAATGAGTTTTCATAATGTCAGGTTCCCGCCTCGGATCTCCTATGGTGCAGTGGGCGGCCCTCGTTTTTCCACGACTGTCCAGATCCTGAATTCCGGTCATGAGCAGCGGAATATGAACTGGGCTCAGGCGCGGCGCGAATATTCGGTGGATATCAGTCCCAGTCGCGGCGAGGAATGGGAACAGATCTTAAGCTTTTTCCATGCCAGGCGTGGCCGGGCCTATGCTTTCCGCTTAAAGGATTTTTCTGATTTCCGATTGAAGGATGGTCCGGTTGGCGCTGGGGATGGTGCCAGGCAGGATTATCAGATCGTCAAGATCTATAAAGATGACAGCAATTCCGCGCCATCCTATACGCGAAACCTAACCAAGATCGTCCCTGGTTCCGTAACGGTTTACCTGGATGGTGTGGCGCAATTCGGAAACTGGTCGGTGGATGAGCTTACTGGCATCGTTCATTTCACAGCCGCTCCGGCTCTTGATGCGGTGATCTCGGTACGGTGTGAATTCGATGTGCCGGTCCGCTTCGACACAGATCTGATGGAAGCCGCTATTCCAGGCCCTGACATTCATCACTGGCAAAGCGTGAAGATGGTGGAGGTGCGGCAATGAAATCACTTTCAGATGATTTGAAAAATCATATTAAACAAGAAGTTACATCTCTTTCCTCTTGCTGGAAAATAATCCGGACAGATGGCGTCGTTTTTCGCTTTACCGACCATGACCAGGATTTAACGGTGGATGGGGAGATCTATGTGGCAACTGACGGTTACAACCGGAGTGCACTTAAAGGATCGAGCGGAACCGATATCGATGAGATGGAGTTGGCCGGCTTTCTACAAAGTGACGCCTTGTCGGAAGAGGATCTCAAAGCGGGGGTATTTGACTACGCGGAGATTTTGTTTTTCCTGGTGAACTGGCAAGCGCCGGATGAGGGAAGCATTCCGTTACGGAAAGGATGGATTGGACAGGTCAACTGGTCTGACGGCTTCTTTCAGGCAGAATTACGGGGATTGACCAATGCTCTGAAACGACAGATTGGCGCCGTTTATACCCCTGAATGCCAGGCTGATCTGGGGGACGGCCGGTGCAAAATAAATCTCGCGGCCAGAACGTTTGACGATGAAATTGTCAGCGTTGTGAATGAGAGAGTTTTTACCTTGAAGCATTATGCGGGACCGGATGCGGATTTGGCGGGTGGAGTACTTTCTTTTGCAAGCGGTCGCAATGCCGGCCGTAGTTTGGAGATTGATAGCTGGTATGCTGCCGATAAAAAGCTGTCTCTCTTTCTGGAAGCCCCTTTTCTGCCGACGGCAGGAGATCAGGTTAAGATATCTCATGGGTGCGACAAACGGTATGTGACCTGTCGAGATCGATTTCAAAATCTCATCAACTTCAGAGGATTCCCGCATGTCCCGGGAACTGATGCCCTGATGGAGAGAGCAAATGGCTGAAGGGGTGCAGATCGTAGAGGCAGCCCGGGCCTGGCTGGGTGTTCGTTGGCGGCATCAGGGACGTAATTCTCATAGCGGTGTCGACTGTATTGGTTTGTGTATCTGTGTTGCGCGGGAATGCGGTTATCAGGTGCCGGATGCCACTGGATATGCGCGGCGGCAGGACGGCAGTCACCTCCTTGCTGTTCTTACGCGTCATCTATCCGTTGTCCCGACGGATCAGGGGCGTCAGGGAGATGTCGCTTTATTCCGCGATGAAGGATTTCCGGTTCATGTTGGGATTATGGCCCTGAAGAGAGGGATGAAAACCGTTATTCACGCCCATGCAAAGCGCCGTCAGGTACTGGAAGAACCCCTTGAAACAATCGGGCAGCCCATTGCGCTGTTCAGGCTGAAGGAGAGAAACTGATGGCAACTCTGGCATTAAGTGTTGCTGGTGCCGGCCTCGGTTCGTTAAGCGGTATCGGTGCCGGTGCGGGGTGGCAGGTCGGGTCGGCGCTTGGCCGGTTGTTTTTCCCTGAAGAAACGGCGAAGGGCACACGACTGACGGACTTGAAATTATCCGGCGCCTCTTATGGTGTCAGTATCCCCCGTCTCTTTGGTACCATGCGGCTTGGCGGTAATATCATTTGGGCTGCTCCCCTAGAGAGTAGGGCGAAAACAGTTGAAACGGGTGGGAAGGGGGGCGCTTCCACTTCAGGCACCTCAACCGGATATGAGTATTTTGCCAGTTTCGCACTTGGGCTAACACAAGGACCAGTTGGCGCACTTCTTAAGATCTGGGCCGACGGGACGCTGTTAGTTGACAGGACTGCGGCCGGCGAGATGCAGCGTGCGGGTGTTCATTTCCGTTTTTATAAGGGCGAGGAAGATCAGCAGCCAGACAGTATCATTGAAACTGAAGAGGGAGTAGGAAATGCGCCTGCTTATCGTGGCCTGAGTTATATTGTTTTCGACAGTCTGCCGCTCGCCGATTTTGGAAACAGGATCCCTAATCTGGAAGTTTTATTATCCATGGAAGGTGTTTCACATTTTCCCGTGGAGGAAGGGCAAACAGTGTCTGTTGATCCTTCTTCGCTGGCTTATGACAGAGATAGAGGAACAGTTTTTACCTACGAAGTGACAGGAGGTGTTGATCGGGTTCGGTCAGTTGATCTGGAGAGCCTGACTGTTACTGGAGAGGTCCAGGTAGGAAATGGCTTCCCGAGACTGCCCTCTTCAACGGATGGTTTTTCGCTGGATCGTACTGGCCTCTTCTGGATTGGTACCGGATATGCTGAATTGCCCGGGCGAAAAATCGAAACCATTGATAGCAGAACATTGGCTGTGGTTGCTTCCAAGCCCTTACCGGATGGCATTGGAGCCCTGACATGGTCAACTGATATAGCCTCATCGCTGGATGGTCGGCGTTTTCAGGTTGCCGGTTCCCAACAGAGCGGGCAGGTGGTGCTTTTCAGTGATGCACTGGATGTGATTGATCATGTCGAAACATCGAGCCCTGCCTGTACCGGTGTCGTAACGGATCAGAATGAGGTTGCCTGGGTTGTTATGTCCGGACTTGTTGCGGGTTCTCCTTTTACGGATTTGCAAATCGTCCGAGTTGGTCTAGCCGCAGCACCGGGTGCATTTGAAACGGCTTACGAAGCAGACACAACGGTTTTCACACTTTCATCCGCTTCGTTGACGCCGATGGGTGGCGGCGGAGATGAGACTAATACGATTACCCGGCTTGTCGGTTATCTGACATCGCGTCAGGAGCTGGTTTTTCAGAATGATTACCGACTTTTCAAATGGTCTACGATTACCCATGGGGTCACGGTTCAGCGAAATGACAGCGCCATCAGTGATCTGTCTCTCAGGCATGACAGCAGTGGCGATGAACTGGTCTATATCCATGACGGTCGCTGGCTGGTTTATCTGGATGCTGAGACTTTGCTTGAAAAAGAACGGGAGGATCTTCGCTCTTTTCCAGGGGTGGATTCCTTTACGGATTGGGTATATGACGCCGGTTCGGACAGTATTTTTGTAACCGGCCTGAATGTTCCTTTGAGGAGACTCTATCTCAGGAGGCAGAGCGGGGCTGAAGCCGATATCCGGCAAACCGTCTCAAGCTTATCGCTGGAGGCCGGTCTCGCCGCCGGTGACGTCAACGTGTCCGGTCTTACGGGAGTGGTGCCTGGTTATATTCTGAACCGACCTATGGCGGTTCAGGATGCTTTGGAACCCCTCATGACAGCCGGCGATTTTGACGTCTCGGAAAGTGGTTACCAGATAAAGTATATCCCGCGGGACCAGGGAGATATTGTTGCACTCTCAGAGGAAGATTTGCTGGCGCCGTTGTCACTGCAGCGTTTGCAGGAAAGTGAATTGCCAGGTTCCGTATCTCTAACCTATATGGCGGCGGACGGAGGATATCAGTCAGGCTCCCAGATTGCCAAACGCAGTTATGCTCCCCAGGCAACCATGTTTGGGCGTAACAGTAGCGCTTTGGATTTACCAATGGCCCTGACCGCGCCGCACGCCAAGAGGATTTGCCGCCGTAGTCTTTTCTCCGCGTGGTCAGAGAGACAGATTTCTGGACTATCGCTTCCTCTTAAGCATCTGGCGCTTGATGCGGCTGACCTGGTGACGGTTAATCGAGATGATCACTCTTTCACCGCTCGTGTTAACCGCACGGATCTGGGGGCAGATCTTAGCCAGGATGTACAGGCTGTGATGATCCGGGAAGAGAGTGAAACACTTCCTGAAGCCGATACGGGAGATGGTTATAAGAATGCGAGGATTGAACGTCCCGACCAGACGGAACTCTTCGTATTATCTGTTCCGCTTCTGAGGGATGAAGATGCAACCGCAGGAAATGGCAGCCGGTATTATTACGCCATGGACGGAAAGGGCAGCAATTGGCAGGGAGCCGCTCTTTTTTCATCCAGAACCGGAGATCGCTTCGATCACAGAGGTGTTCTGGAAAACAGGGTTTGCTGGGGCATTACCCTTTCAGCCCTCGCAGAGACTGAAAATCCCTGGCAGACAGATTATCGGAACAGCGTTGATGTGCGCTTTATTCGCGGCGGGAACAGCCTTGAAAATATCAGCCGGGAGGAGCTTCTGTGCGGCCGAAATGCTTTGCTGGTTGGGGAGGAGATCATCCAGTTTGCAACTGTGGAGGCGCTGCCCGACGGAAACTATCGGCTATCAACCTTGTTAAGGGGAAGGCGAGGAACGGAGGCGGCAGTTCAGGATCATAAACCGGGTGAGAAAGTCCTGTTTCTGAGTAAAGAGACCCTGGGGCGGGATATCCTTGCTCTCTCCGATCTGCAGACGACTCTTTTTTACAAAGCGGTATCTGCTGGAGAGCTTTTGGAAAATGCTCCTGCCACGCCGCAGCGGTTTGAGGGGAGGGATCTTATGCCTTACGCGCCCGTTCACTTGAAGGGTACCAGGGCATCAGACGCTTTAACACTGTCATGGGTTCGAAGAACCCGGATCGGCGGCGGGAGTCTGGCAGGTTCCGTTCCTTTATCCGAGGCGTCGGAGCGTTATGAAATTGAAATCGCCTATGAGGAAGAAGAGGTTAGCCGGTATGTGCAGGATCGGTGTCATTTCACTTATACGGTAACGGACTTCAACACAGATTTCTCCAAATCCCTCACGGAAATGCCGGAGCTTCATATCACCGTTTATCAGTTGTCGGAAGCCGTTGGGCGTGGCTTGCCGAGTAAGGAGATCTATTGAATGGGTTCACTAAATTTACCACAAATTGCAGAAAACCAAGCGGCGGCTTATGTCAGCTCTAATGATGCGGATGCAGCGCTTGAACAGGCGCTATGCAACAGTAGCCCCGTTTATGATGCCGGGGCCGGGAACATCTCCTTAACGGATGGGCAGTTTCGGGAAAACTGGTTGCATACGGTAGGAGGCTCACCGGGGGCCGGTTTTACGATGACCATTCCAGCTCTCAACCGCCCGTTTATGGTGCGGAACATCAGCGGGCAGAGCATGACTGTTTCGACAGGGAGCGGTGAGACAGCCGTTGTTCCGAGCGGTGAAATAAGGCTTCTTTATTGTGACGCAACCCATGTCCGAACGTTGACCGATGTCAGCGGAGGCGCTGGGGGAGGGGCTGCATTTTCAGGATGCATGGTGTCGTTATCCGACAGTCAGTCTGTTTCGAATACGACGATCAGCACACTAAACTGGGGTTCCGAAAACCGGGATACAAACGGCTTCCATGACACATCTTCAAATACCTCCCGCCTGACGGTGCCTGTTGGTGTCGGGACGGTTCTTCTGAGGGCTCAAATCCGCTGGGACAGCAATGTCGCCGGGGAAAGACAGATTCTGTTTTTGAAAAACGGAAGTGCCAGTTATCCGGGACGGGCATTCTCTAAAATGAAAGATATCTCCGAACAGATGATGAGTCTGGTTTCTCCACCGCTTGCGGTGAGTAGCGGAGATTATTTCGAAGTGGCGGCCTGGCAGAATTCCGGTGGCAGCCGAACAATCCAGCAGCATGATACGACCTGGTTTTCTCTTCAGGCGTTGAGCTAACAGTCTCTCTTAAAGATGGATAAAGACTATGGAAAAACTGGAACAGGAAATGGGTTCCATGCGAGCCCGGATTGAAAATCTGCATCTCGATATGGTGGAGTTACGAGAGGAGGTAAAAGCCCTCAGCCAGCATGTAAGCATGGGGCGAGGAGCCCTGCGTGTCATCGGCCTCACAGGAACGATTATCGTCGCGTTAACAACCTTTGCCGCTTGGTTGGGGCAAACATTACGGCCGTTCGGATCCTAATGCGAAGAGGAAAGAAAATGGAATTTTCAGATATCTGGGGCACGATGCCGGACCTGCTCTCACTGGCTTTTGAAGGGCTGGCATTTGCTGTGTTGTTCGCCACCCTTATTACCTCATTGACGCCAACCAAAACGGATGATGCGCGTCTGGATCGCGTCCTTGGATTTTTAAACATGCTGGCAGGTAATGTTGGTCATAACCGGAATGCGGATGATACATGACGCCCTCGGAAGCGGTTCAATGCGCCCGGATCGCCTATCTGAATAATGGGGAGGCACAAGCGGCTAAGCTGGGCTTCAGCTATCAATCAATCGGCAATGATAAAACCCGCTGCTGGATTGGAAGGAGGGGCGAAAAATCAGTCGTCGCCGTTCGTGGATCCGTCTTTTCAGAGAAAAAGGGGTTTCAGATAGAAGCGAGTCTGATGACGGATCAGGTTCCCTGGTTGGGGGCAGGGCGGGTGCATGAGGGTTATTACAAAGGGCTTTGGAACATCCTGACGGAGTTAAAAGATATTCTCGGCAACAGTCAGGATGTCTATTTCACCGGTCATTCGATGGGAGCGGCAATAGCGTTGCTGGCCGCCGTGACAATTGGTGCACGCCGGGTCTTTTGTTTCGCCAGCCCGAAAGTCGGGGACGAAGGGTTTGCTGAAGCCGCTGGCGCCTTTCGAATTACACGGTTCGAAAACAGATGTGACTTATTCACCAAATATCCTTTTAGAGGGTCTGTAAAAGGAGACGGCGAAAATCTAAAGGCTCCTTATGTACATGCCGGCCGAGGGGTTCGGCTATCGACCTTTGGACATTCTATCCAGTCCTATGTCGAAGGAGTTGAGGCAAGAAGAACAGGCCAGTAGGGGGCCTGATTAGAAAAGGAGGTATATGATGCAAAGACTGAATGAGTTTGACGCAGAAGAGTTTCAGAGCACAGAAGAAAAACTGTTTGATGCCAACGACATAATATCCTGCATACCGGCTAACGACAATATCGAAGCTTTGTCCGGAAAGGCGGTTTTTCAGGAGCCTGTTAATGATAACGAGCCGCCTTCTGATGAAGATTTTGAAGAATATACGGAGGCGTTTCTGGATTTGCGGGAAGTGGGTCTGGTCGTCGGTCGGGATAAATCAGAGGAGGCGAGCTCTTACCTGGGAGATCGACCTGATGATGAACGCAGTATCCGGGAACTCGATTTTTCAGAACCCAGTGTGTCCCGTAGAGGATTTCTCTCAGAAGATTTTTTGTAAGGTATGTTCCTGGGGCGACTCCCGGTCCCCGGATTTTAGTCGCAGAGCCGGACCAGCTTACCGTGGAGCTGCATGTCCGGGACTTCATCGGCGACACCGTCAATTGCGATGGTGTCGCCATCCACGATGCCTTCGAGGGTTACAGTAAGTTGATCCATACCAAAGACGGACGCGACATTGAGATCAAAGGTGTGACGATCTGTTTTCATGAGGGCATGGAACTGGTTGCCTGTAAAATCGTAATTGCCAACATAATAAAGAGCCGAATTCCCGCCTCGTAATTTACCGCCTTCCAGGAAGAAAACGGCAGCCCCGGTTCCGAAGGGGGTTTTGAATTCCGCTTTATAAAGTCCGTCCATTTCTGCAATCCTGTCATGGTTTGATGTTCGAAACATTAGTAAAATTGTATGAATAAATGGTGAAGGATTACCTCCTCTCATGTCTGTCAGAAAGCAAATCTGTCCTTTTGGTTTTTTTTGTGTTAACGTGCGCGGACGAGGCGCTGGGAAGTCGGAAAGAGAGGCTTTTAGCCTGTCAAACCGCGCTGCCCCCGCAACGGTATTTACGCTGATAGAGGTTATCGGTGTATGAGCCCGGAACCAGCTCTCCTGACCGAGCTGCGCATGGCGCAGGATATTTAAAAGACATACACGGGTGTGTGTATTGGGAGTAAAAAATGCAGAATAATGCTACTGCGTCGCAAAGCCTTTCTTTCGGGCTGTCTACGAAAGTCCAGATCGCCAGTGCCGTGATTTTGGGTCTGTGCCTGTTCCTTTTTGTCGGTTTCTCGCCGGTTGAAGCGGTTCATAATGCGGCCCACGATGCCCGTCACGCTTTTGCTTTCCCCTGCCACTGATCAGCAGTTGGTTTACCTGACCGGACGGTTTCGTTCGGTTCACTGATATTTTTTGGGGAGTTTAAAAATGGCGTTCAGAAATATTGTTTTTTCCGCCATTGTCGTTGGGATTCTAACGGGGCTGTTTTATGGCCTTTTCCAGCAGACAATGATCAGCCCGATTATTTACGGCGCTGAAAATTACGAAGTCACAGAACCGACAGCTGCCGGACACAGTCACGGCGATGCGTCATCCAGCGAGGCTGCAGCGCCTGAAGAAGAAGCCTGGGGCCCCGAAGATGGGCTGGAGCGGATCAGTTATACTCTTGGCAGTGATATTCTGGTAGCGATCGCCTTTGCCATGGTGATGGTTTCTCTGATGGTCTGGCATAATTTTTCTGCCAATAAGCCAAAAGTGACCATCGGACAAGGTCTTTTGTGGGGGATTGCCGCCATGGTCAGTCTGTTTGTTGCTCCGGCTCTGTTCGGTTTGCATCCGGAAGTTCCCGGTACGATCGCAGCGGAACTCATTAACCGGCAGGTCTGGTGGATGCTGTGTGCCGTCGCTACGGCGGGC
>DIYE01000033.1 GCA_002428885.1 Alphaproteobacteria bacterium UBA6062 | reverse complement strand
CCATAGCCATTTTCAAGATCAGCGCTGACAGGCAAGTGAGTTGCGCCCACAATCTCCCTGGCATGAGACAACGCCTCTTCCCGCTCGATCTCTCCAATTGCACTCGTTTTTCCAGAGGCAAACGCATATCCCGCACTTGTTGTGGCCAATGCCTCCACACCAAGGGCGGTCATCATCTTAGCTGATCCGACATCCCAGGGGTTAGGCAAAAAGAACGTATTTTCCCGCAAATGCAACGCCATAAACCGCGCCCGTCGGCTCTCCTGTCCAGACATTATCCTGATCCTTCACCCACTAATGTTCTCCATTTGTTCTTATATCTGTTTTTGAATGACGAGACAATTCCTTTTTGACCCTAAACAGAACCTCGCAGCGTAAAATCGACCGGCCAGTTTCGGCCGGGCTTTTTTATTGTCATAAAAGTGGTTCAGATGCTAATGAGAGTGATCATCAGGAATGCGCAAAATTTGACCCTTTGGTCGGATTTTCCTACCCTGCTTTATACCGTTCTTCATATGCAAGGCCGCGAACGACAATGTCGGATAAGAAAGAAACAACAACAGAACCCAATAGCCAGGGACGCATTCGTCAGGAGAACAAAAAGCGTATTATGAGCGCTGCGGAAAAAGTTTTTGCAGAAAACGGTTTTCGAGGTTCCACCACGGCTGCCATTGCTGACGCTGCTGGTCTGCCAAAAGCCAATATCCACTATTACTTTGGCACAAAGGAAGAACTGTATAGAGCCGTTGTGGACGATATTGTGGAGCTTTGGTTATCTTCTTTTCGAGAAATCACCGAAGACGATGATCCTGCCTCGACCCTTGCCGATTATATACGGGCTAAAATGGAACTCTCACGCAACCGACCGGAAGCCTCCCGCGTCTTCGCCAATGAATTGATCCGCGGCGCGCCTCGTATAAAACCCTACCTGTCTGGTGACCTGAAAAACTGGGTGGAGTCAAAATCAGCTATTCTGGATAAATGGGTTTCAGACGGGAAAATGGCTCCTGTCGACAGCACCCGTCTCATTTTCCATATCTGGGCAATGACCCAGACCTGGGCAGATTTTGAGGTCCAGTGGTCCTGCATTCTGGGCCGCCAAAACGGCCTTGAAGATGCGGATTTCGAACAGGCAACCAATTCCATTATCACCACGATCCTGAGAAACTGCGGCTTGTTGCCTCTTCCTGAACGAAAACCCTTATAGACGAGACCACTGCTTAAAGTCAGAACCCAGTCAATAAAGACCTTTATCTGCTCGCCTTAAAATACCGGATTGCAAGCACCAGAAATAACAGGCTATGCAAAAATGCAAAAAGGCTAAAGCCGGATAAATACTGGAAAGCGGGTGTAAATCCGGTTTTCTGATGGCTGTATGACAGGCCCGCCTGATACAGGAACCAAATCGACATTGATAGATATCCGGCTCCGACAATGCACCAAAAACCTGCATGTCGAAACGGAAAAGCCATGCCTCTCTTCGGTCCTGTCTCGCGGCCGCATAGGTTAAAGACGCACAGATGGGCGATAATAGCCTCAAGGAGTACAACAACAATAAACAACCAAAGATAGGCCTGTTTTGAAACTCCCCCAGAAAACTCACTGTCGGCTTCAGAAAGCATAAAAAGCGGGAAGTCATAGGAGCCATGGAGAAAGACAGGAATGAAAAGGGATATGAGCCAAATTTCCACTGGCTTACATTTCCGAAACCGATATATGGACCACCCCATAATGACACCGGTAAATGCATGACCGGGAACGGCGCTAACAGCCCGCGAATAACCGACTTCGTCCCAATCAGAACTCTCAATGATATAAAAAAGATTTTCTAGCGCCGCAAAGCCAAGTGAACAAGCGGCACCCAACATCAGATATGTGGAAACCCTCTCATATCTTAACGTCAGCTGACCAATCAGAAGAAAAGCAATTAGTTTTACCAGCTCTTCCGGCAGGGCAACCTGCAGGAAGGCTTTGAGTAAATTTTTCTCAACAACGGACAGACTTTCGGGAGACAATGCTTCCAGTACATAAGATGAGATAGCCGCTAAAAACCCGAAACCTGCTCCGATCGCCACTCCACGCCAGATTAATTCATGCCTGAAAGGCACCCTTAAAACGGAAAAAAAATAGGCGATAAAGATAAAAGGCGGAACAACAGAGAAAATTGCTGCTACTGGACGCAATATTAACTCAGTCATGTAACCAGCACTATTCTAACTCACTAAATCTACGAAGAGAGGGACAGATACGTGGCAAATATAATAGCACCATAAATTGCTACTCCCACGAGGGCTCCGCCAATCGATGTTCCCCCCTTTTCGAGTATAAGAAGATCTTTTTCCTGATTACTGATATCCATACTTTCGATCTTGCGGATTTCCTTTATTGCAATACTAGCATAATAGGAGTTCGCTATAACAGCTATCATACCGGCAAAGCCCCCTGCCGGAAAACCGGGTAGATCCGGGAAAATGGTATAAACAACCGTAGGAATGAGCAAAAGGGCTATTCCCGTCAAATACAACTTACGATAAAAAAGCCAAACAATCGTTAGCAAGCAAGCCATCAGATTAAAGCTTAACGGAAATTTCTTATCCAGAAGATTCGTATGATAGCGAAACAACGGCATAAATTTTTCCGCATTCTCGCCAACATACAGCCTGAAAAGGCGCTCCAGGTTTCGGTCCTTTGAGACTTCTACTTCCTGAGAATATACCTCTTCCTGCTCTTGTTTCGCTTCATTCCTCATACGCCCCCCTTCCGATCACGCTAATATGGGCGAAACAATACAGGTATTACCTGTATTTTTCCATGTATAATTCGGGCTTTAAGAGCGGAATATTCAGGAAAGTGAAGAAAAATCCTGTAGCGGACTTTTAGAAGTTTCCCCGAAATCAACCCCGCTCGGATACGCTTCCAGATAGGATAGGGCAGCTTTTGCGTGTCCCATCAACTCTGGGTCAAGAGTTTCATCCGATTGAACAGAGAGGAGCCAGGAAAGTGTCGCTTTTGATGTTTCCGATATCTCTCTGCCAGACAGATCCCGCTTGCGTGCAGATTGCAGGGCTCTCTCGCAGCAGGAAGACAGGTGAGAGACAACGGGTGAAACAGCAGCCTGGTTTTTCATCATTGCAGGTTGCAAGGTAAAGAGGAGCAATCCGTAAAGATCTACCCCTTCATCGATCAAGACCCCTACCTCTTCCTGCTTTTCATATAAACACAGAGCTGTCAGGAGGTCCGGTTGTATGTTTGCCTCCTGATGACTTTTCCAAATCTCGTCCTTGATTTCGTCGGGCCATCCCAATTCTTCGAAAAACCGCTGGTTCCATAATGTTGGTGCATTGTTATCAAGTCTTACGGAGAAGGCATTGAATAACAGTAGTTTCTTCCTCCAGTTTGCCGGATCGATCCGATCATCAAGAGCATCGATTAACAATGCCCGTTGCAAATGAGCCTTCAGAAGTTCTTTCAAAGGGAATTTGTTATCAGGTGTGTAGGAAACAGCTTCATTCCATTCGTTAAGATAATGAGATGCCCGATCGAGCAACTGCATTGTATTTTTTTGGAATACCGGTGACATCGGGCCTGTCAGAAACGGAATAAGACTGAGCATTGTGCCAACGGCAGCACGAGCCTCACTATGCAGATAACCTGCTCCTTCAATGATCTCCGCCTGAACTTTGAGATAACTTTGAAAGTGGACATCTTTGCCGCTTACGGCGCCGATAGCATAAGGGTCATGCTGCCATATCAACATAGATTTGCAAGTATTGCCGGCCTCAAACAATTCATGTGCCCACCAATAAAGACTTCCCGCCATGCCGCTCTCTTTCCCAAATCCACATGACGCGTTGATCCATTATCTGTGACAAGATGATAAGATTTTCCGTTCTATATTAATAAAAACTGTTATATCTTTTAAAAAGCAGCTTGAACTGATTTTAAAAATCCGCTCAATGACAACAGAAATAAACCAGGTGTGGAGAGACCCCTCTGACCAATCGCGTTAAAGAACTGGAACTTGCCTTGCGGATCGGTCGCATGGGCCATTGGCGGTTGGTTGTGGCAACAGACGAACTTATCTGGTCGGACGAGCTTTATCGAATTTATGGTCTCGATCCTAAAACAACCAACATTACGAGGGAGTTGGCCTCTTCCATGAAACTGCCGGACGATGCCGGACGTTTTTCTCAGGCAATTGAGGATTACAAAACCGGAAAACCGGTTTCCGACTTTGAATACCGGCTCAAACGAACGGACGGCAATATTCGCCATATTCAAGGAAGCATTCAACCAGAATATGATGGCAAAGGGCAGATCGTTTCTTTCTTCGGTATTTCACAGGACATTACGAACCTGAAAGATGCGCTTAACTCAAGAAACGCGGTCGAGAGCCGATTTAAAGACCTGATCGAGTTAGCGGCTGACTGGTACTGGGAAATGGATGAAAATCTGGCATTTACATATGTTTCTGAACGTATGGAGGAAATTACCGGTCTGGACAGGAAGCGGTTTATCGGACGGTCACGCGGTGACGCAGAGGGTGACATCATTGCCGAAGGCGACTGGCAAACCCATCAGGAAGATCTAATCAACAGGCGAACATTCCGCGATTTCAGATACCGTTATAAGAACGAAAAAGGACAACTCTTTTACTGGTCAGCGTCCGGAAAACCTGTCTTTAACGAGAACGGGGATTTTGCCGGTTACCGGGGAACCGGCACCGACATCACGGCACAAACTGTTCTGGAAGACAAACTGCGACAGTCCCAGAAACTGCAGGCCATCGGCCAGTTAACCGGCGGAGTTGCCCATGACTTCAATAATATACTGGCCATTATTGTCGGAAATGCCGAACTGGTCAGAGAACGTATCCTTCAAAAACAACCCATCGATCTACATATCATTGATGCGATTATACGCTCTGTAAAACGGGGATCGGATCTTACCAGCAGCCTGCTTGCCTTCTCCCGAAAACAAGACCTGCAACCAGATATTCTGTGCCTGAATGAAGGCCTTTCATCCTTCTCCCATATTTTAAAGCGAGCCGCCGGGGAAGCCATTGATTTAACAATCACCCATCAGGAAAATTTATGGCGTTGCCGGGTGGATAGCGGGCAGATGGAAAATGCGGTTCTGAACCTGGTCCTGAATGCCCGGGATGCCTTACCGTCCGGAGGGTCTATTCATCTTCAGACCGCCAATATCTCATTGGATGAGGCCAAGGCTTTAGATCTGGATATCGAACTAGGCGACTATGTGACCCTTGCGGTGAGGGATACCGGGACCGGCATTCCCGAAGACAATCTAACGCATGTTTTTGAACCTTTCTTCACGACGAAAGAAATCGGGAAAGGAACGGGCCTCGGCCTGAGTATGGTCTATGGCTTTGCCAAGCAATCCGGTGGTACGGCAACCATTCCCGCCTCCTCTTCAGAGGGAACAACAGCAATGATATATCTGCCGCGCCATCAGGAAGAAGCGTGATATACCCTATCCGGCCGCCAACTCCTCCTGCAGGATTTCCAGCGACAACCATCTTTCTTCGGCAGCTTCCAGATCCTCTACTGCTGCTGCGTGTTCCGCTGTTATCTTCTGGAAGGTTTCAGGCGATTTCGTGAAAAGATCCGGATCGCCAAGCTCATTTTCAAAACCCGCAATCTTTGCTTCCAGCTCTTCAATACGTCCCGGTAGTAATTCCAGATCCCGCTGATCCTTATAAGAAAGCTTAGTGCGCACCTGTTTCGGTTTTGAAACCGTTTCTTTTTCTGAAGCTTCTGTCTTCTTGCTTTTCTTTTCCGGTATGCCCGTGCTCTGACGGACATAGTCCGTATATCCGCCCACATATTCCTGAACGGAACCGCCTTCTTCGATCACAATAACCGAGGTTACCAGCTGATCCAGGAAATCCCTGTCATGGCTGATCACGATCAGGGTACCGTCATAGGAGGCCAGCATATCCTGCAACAGATCCAGGGTTTCCATATCCAGGTCATTGGTCGGTTCGTCCAGCACCAGAAGATTACTTTCCCGGGCCAGCAATTTGGCCAGCAAAAGCCGGTTCTTTTCACCGCCGGAAAGGGATTTTACAGGGCTCTTCGCTTGTTTTTCATCAAACAGAAAATCCCGAAGATAAGCGACAACATGCCGAACCTCTCCCCTCACCAGAAGCTGCCCGCTCCCCGGATCTGCAAGGGTGTCCCACAAACTGTCTTCCGGATCCAGGCTGTCCCGGTGCTGATCAAAAATGGCAGGCGTCAAATTGGTGCCCAGTTTGATGGAACCTGTGTCACTTTCCAGTTTATCAATCAGCATATTGAGGAGCGTGGTTTTACCAGCGCCATTTGGTCCGATGATACCGACTCGGTCGCCACGCATGATGCGGGTTGAAAAGGATCGTATAACGTCTTTAACTTCACCCGCTTCATCTGCAAAGGATTTGGAGATATCCAGTGCTTCGATCACCGTTTTACCGCTTTTTGATCCGGCGGAGACGGACAGTTTGGCGTTGCCGACCCGCGAGGTGCGCTCCGCCCTTTCAGCCCGTAACCGATGAAGTGCCCTTATACGGCCTTCATTCCGGGCCCGCCTTGCGGTAATGCCCTTATGGGACCAGTCGGTTTCCTCGGCAATTTTTTTGTCGAGCTTTTTAAGCTCCACCTCCTCGGCACGCAGAATCTCTTCCGACCATTCCTCAAAGGCGGCGAACCCTTTGCCATGGGTCCGGAGTTTTCCCCTATCCAGCCAGAAAAGCCGGTTGGTCAGGTTTTTCAAAAACTGCCGGTCATGGCTGATGATCATCAGGGCACCCCGGAAGGCTTTAAGTTCTTCCTCCAGCCAGAGAATGGTTTTGATATCCAGATGGTTGGTTGGCTCATCCAGCAAAAGAACATCCGGATCAGAGACCAGTGCTTCGGCCAGCGAAACACGCCTCGCCTCACCGCCTGACAGGGTTTCCAGAAGACGGCTGCCGTCAATCCCGACCCCGTCCAGCACCTGATCCACCAGATATCCCGTATCCTGTCCATCGGCCGTTAAGTCTGGAGACAGCCCCTGACTGACCTGCTCGGCAACCGTCCGTCCCGGGACAATATCCGGCTGTTGACGAAGATATCCGACGCGAGTGCCAGCCTGCAGAAAACGATCCCCGCCATCCAGTTCGATCTCACCGGCAATGGCTTTCAGAAGCGTTGATTTGCCCGATCCGTTGCGACCGACCAGCGCAATACGCATGCCCGGCTCAATCCCAAGCGAAATCCCGTTAAAAAGATCACCACCGCCAAAAGTAATGCGGGCATCCTGAAGGGCAAGAACCGGTGCAGCCATACTAAATCAATTCCGGATGTGAAAATTACAGAAAGGCTTCTAGCATTTAAGGCCGCCATCAGCAAACCCCAACCCTTGTACTCGGTCGCCATTTTTATTATAAGGCCACGGTCCGGTCCCGTTGGATGGAGCGGTTGGATGCCGGACAAGAAAGCCAAGACATCATGTTTACGATTGCTGCCCTGTATAAATTTGTCTCTCTGCCCGACTATAAGGAACTTCAGCCGAAGATCCTGAAAGTCTGCCTGGACAATCATATTTTTGGAACCCTGTTGCTGGCCGAGGAAGGCATCAACGGTACTGTGGCCGGATCTCGCGAAGGGATCAATGCGCTTCTGAGCTACCTGAAGAGCGATCCGCGCCTGACCGATCTCAGTCACAAGGAAGCCATCAATGAGGAACAGCCCTTCTACCGCATGAAAGTGCGGCTCAAGAAAGAGATCGTAACGCTCGGTGCACCGGGAACGGATCCGCTCAAAATGGTCGGTTCTTACATTAAACCGAAAGACTGGAACAGTCTTATCAGTGATCCGGATGTTATCGTCATCGATACCCGCAACGACTACGAATATGAGGTCGGCACCTTCAAAGGCGCGATCAACCCGGAAACAAACACATTCCGGGAATTTAAGGATTATGTGGCCGATAATCTGGACAAGGACAAGCATAAGAAAGTCGCCATGTTCTGCACCGGCGGTATCCGCTGCGAAAAATCCACCTCCTATCTGCTCCGGGAAGGCTTTGAAGAAGTCTACCATCTGGAAGGAGGCATCCTGCAATATCTGGAGGATGTACCTGAGGAAGACAGCAGCTGGGAAGGTGAGTGTTTTGTGTTTGACCAGCGGGTAACTGTCAATCATTCCCTTGAAAAAGGCTCTTATGATCAGTGTTATGCCTGTCGCTATCCGATCACCGAAGAAGACAAACAGTCTCCCCTATATGTAAAAGGCGTCTCCTGCCCGCGCTGTCATGACAGCCTGACACCGGAGAAAAAGGCACGTTTTACAGAACGCCAGAAACAGATCGAACTGGCCAAACAACGCGGCGAAGCCCATATCGGCAGCAAAGGTTGAATGAGCCCTTTTCTTGACATTCAGGCGGATAACAGCAACGGCTGCTAGCGTTTATTTTGCGGTTGGAGCCTTATCGCGAAAGGCTTTGGCAACGATCCTCAACCGGGTCATGTGATCATAAAGGGTGTTACGGGGGATTCCCAAACGCTTAGCGGCCTCTACCACCTTCCCGTTTTCGACGGCGAGCGCCTGCTCAATAACCTTGCGTTCATGCATCTCCATCTGCTCAGCCAACGTACCAGTAGCTGTCTTTGATTTTTGAGCATCGAGTTCATCGCGATAAGCACGGTTTTGTAAAACAAGTTCTCTATGTTCCAACGCTCTGCTGAGGATATCCATGAGGCGTTCATGATCGTACGGCTTTTCAAGGTAATCATAGGCACCATCCTTGAGTGCCTTCGTTGCTGTGGCAACATCTGAATACCCCGTTAGCAAAATAATCGGCAAATCCGGATCTCTTGCCTGCGCAAATCGCAAGACATCAAACCCGTCATGAACCGGCATCTTGATGTCCGACAATATGACGCCTCGAAAGTTCGAGCGGATAGACCTTCGGGCCTGCGTGAAACTGCTCGTCGAAATCGGTTCCAGGTCTTCAAGTTCAAGCGACTGCACAATGGAGTTGCGCAGTGCTGTATCGTCTTCGATAATCAGAACCTTCTTTAGCATTTCCGCTCGTCCGCTTTTGGTAAGATCATAGTGAATTCAGCACCTTCCATAGTATTTCGGCAACTCAGAACCCCGCCGAAATGGGATACGATGCCAAAGGACAAGGCCAGCCCCATCCCCAACCCTTTGGACGAACCAAGTTCCTTTGTCGTATAAAACGGCTCGAATACCCGCTCCGGTTCACTCATGCCGTCTCCCGTATCCCGGACCGTCAGGGTAACCTTCTCGTCATATTCGCTAAGATCAACAAAGAGTGATCTCACGTCCGACGTCAGCATGGCATCAAGGGCGTTGGAAACCAAATTCAGGATAACCTGTTCAAGCCGAAGCTTCCCGGCCTTAACAATGATCGGATAATCGGGTGTGGTAACCGATACAGAGACGGATGCTGTTGTGATTTCTGTTCGCATCAAATCAATGGCCCGCGTTACCACCTTGACAAGATCTATATGCTCGGTCGGGGTATTTTCCTGCTTTGCAAAGGCGCGCAGATTGCGAATGATGCGTGTAATTCGGCGAATTTGATCTGCGATCTGCAATAAGTTTTTGGAGACTTCAGATTTTCGCGATTTTTCAAGCAAACGCCTGCCATTTTCCGCGTAATTCAAAATGGCAGCGAGTGGCTGATTCAATTCGTGACTAATACCGGCAGAAAAGCGCCCCAGAGCTGCAAGGTTGGATGCCTCAACAAGTTCATTCTGAGCAGCTTTAAGCTCTTGTGTTCGTTCCTCAACCCGTTGCTCAAGCGTCGCAGAGTGGCGTGACTCCAGAGCCAGACGGTATCTCTGCTGCGCAAACATCCCCCCCATAAGCGCAAAAGCGACCAGCAAAGCCAAGGCCAGTCCCAGTCTCAATAACGCTGTTGATCTTGCATCACTTGTACTTAATAAAATCAGGCCTTCCATCTGAAGTTGGGGAATTGCGATATTTAAACTCTGCACTTCGGACTTCACCCCTTCGTTCGACAGATAAGTCCAGAGCATTGTCTTTGCAAAGCTGCTCTTTGCCTCTAAAGGAAAACGTACCTTTTCTAAACTATCTCGCTTTGACAGCATCAGCAGGCCAGGGCGATTGGCAGACATGGAAATGCCGTCCGTATCAAAAAAGATAATCGGTTCCGGTGTCACGGGCCATTCGAATTCCAGTGCCGCCAGGCTCGCCGAAACGACCACAATGCCCTCAACGGTCGAGTTATGTGAATAGACACTCCGGCTAAACCTGACTAAACGCTGATCACCCTCAATCTCAACCGAATAACCGAGCCGTCCATTGAGAGCAGCACGCACCAATTCCTGGGAATATATGCTACCCAAATGTTGCACTGAAGGCGACGCAATAATCCGGCCATCCGTATCGGCCAGACTGATTTCCCAGGCACCATAGGTAAGCATGAGGATAGACAGATCAGAACTGACATCTGCCTCTTTTGATGAACCAAGAGCTTGTTTCATCTTTGGATCTTTAGCAACGATATTGACAAGCGCTCGATAGGTATCAAGCTGTCCGCGCAATCTGCTGGCCGCTTCAGAAAGGCGAACCTGTCCTCCTTGCCGGTCATTGGCAAGAGCTGACTCCAGAGCATCATAATAGACCCAGCCAGCAACGGCGGCAGAAAAGAAAATATATATCCCGGTCGCCAAAAGCGCATAGCGAAACATGCGAAAGGAACTCCAGATTTGGGATTTCAAAAGCGAGTTATCAGTTAAATCTAGCAGATTAATTGTCCGAAATATCGGACTTTTTATTGCAATCACTCTTCAATCCCGCCTAGAGACTTGTTTTTCATATAAAAAAAAAGATGTAAAATTGGGGTTGAGTTATGCTGATTACAAAGCCTTATTGGTAACAGTAGCGTGAAAAACGCCGTAAACCGGGAGGAAACCCTATGAAGAACCTAACTAAAGCCGCATGTGTTGCGGCCGTTGTCATGATATCGCCTGCAGCTTGGGCGGCCTGTGACGACGGAGAAATCGTCGTCAAATTCAGTCATGTAACCAATACAGACAAGCACCCGAAAGGGATTGCAGCCACGCTGTTGGAAAAACGTGTAAACGAAGAAATGAACGGCAAAATGTGCATGGAAGTCTTTCCGAATTCCACGCTCTACAATGACAACAAGGTTTTGGAGGCTATGCTCCAGGGCGATGTACAGCTTGCCGCACCTTCGCTGTCAAAATTTGAAAAATTCACGAAGAAATTCCGCATCTTTGATTTGCCCTTCATGTTCAAAGACATCAACGCCGTTGAAGCATTTCAAGCGTCTGAAGCAGGCCAGGGCATGCTCAACAGCATGCGTAAACGCGGCCTGCAAGGCCTTGCCTACTGGCACAACGGCATGAAGCAAATGTCCGCAAACAAACCCCTTATTGCGCCAACGGATGCAAACGGTTTGAAATTCCGGGTTCAGTCTTCGGATGTTCTCGTAGCACAGATGGAAGCCATTGGCGGCAGCCCTCAAAAAATGGCGTTTTCCGAAGTTTATGGCGCTTTGCAACAGGGTGTTGTCGATGGCCAGGAAAACACCTGGTCAAACATCTATGGCAAGAAATTCTTTGAAGTGCAGGATGGCGTCACCCAGACAGATCATGGCATCATTGACTACTTGCTGGTCACATCAGTCGATTGGCTTGATGGTCTGCCGGCTGACGTTCGCAAACAGTTCCTGACAATTGTAGCCGAAGTGACGGCAACACGGAATAAGGAATCAACCAGCGTCAACGAAGCCGCCAAAAAAGCCATTGTTGACGCCGGCGGCAAAGTCGTCACTCTGACCGCTGATCAGCGTCAGGCATGGGTTGACGTTATGAAGCCTGTATGGGCTAAATTTGCCGGTGATGTTGGTCAGGAAAACATCGACGCTGCGCAAAAAATCAACGCGATGAGCAAATAATAATTCTTGTACATCTCATTGAGAAGGGGTGCCGGCTCATTACCGGCACCCGAATTTTTGCGAAAGTGAAGATGTGATGACTTCCAGACAAATTTCCAGTCGATTGGATAGCATCGAAGAAACGATCATTGCAGTCATTCTGGGTTCTATGGCGCTTTTGACATTTGCCAATGTCATTGCGAGATACGTGTTCAACTCCAACATATTTTATGCGCTTGAGCTAACGGTTTTCCTGTTTGCCTGGCTGGTTCTACTGGGTGCCAGCTATGCGGTAAAAAAGACACTGCATCTGGGGGTCGATGCAATTGTTGCGATTTTTTCCCCCAATACCAAACGCATAATAGGCCTTTTTGTCGTGGTCATTTGTCTGGCCTATTCTCTTCTGTTGTTAAAAGGCGCATGGGATTATTGGGCACCTTACGCGAACCTGCCCCCCACCGAAGGCCGTATTATTCCCACTGGCTTTGTTGAGAAGTTCCGCGGGCAAGGATGGTATGAAACACAGGACATACCCGTCCCTTTTTTCCTCACATGGCTGGCAGACGTCTTTAATGACGGAGAGGTCTACGAGAAAATACCTAAAGTCGTCCCCTATCTCATTCTACCTGTTTCAATGCTCCTGTTGACCCTTCGGTTCGTGCAGGCCGGCTTGCGAGTCTGGAAAGGCCAGCAAGAACTGCTCATTGTCAGTCACGAGGCCGAAGATGATGTCGCGGCGGCTGCCGAAAAGCTTAAAGGGCAAGACTGATGGAAATTCTCCTCCTTTTCGTCCTCGTTATCGGACTGATGCTCGCCGGAGTCCCCATTGCCATTGCACTGGGTTTTTCTTCAATATCCTTTTTACTTCTGTTTTCTGAAAGTTCGCTGGCCTCTGTGGCTCAGACACTGTTTGAAGCCTTTGAAGGTCATTCAACGCTGCTGGCGATCCCTTTTTTCATCTTGGCTTCCAGCTTTATGTCCACAGGGGGCGTGGCACAGCGAATTATTCGCTTCTCCATCGCCCTTGTCGGGCATCTTCGTGGCGGCCTCGCCATCGCCGGTGTGTTGGCCTGCATGATTTTTGCCGCGTTATCCGGATCTTCTCCGGCAACGGTCGTGGCAATCGGCAGTATTGTTATCGCCGCCATGCGACAGGTTGGATATACAAAGGAATTTGCCGCCGGCGTGATCGCCAATGCCGGAACACTTGGCATTCTTATTCCGCCATCCATCGTCATGGTCGTTTATGCTGCAGCCGTAGAAGTCTCAGTCGGACGCATGTTCCTTGCGGGCGTCATACCAGGCCTGTTGGCAGGCACGATGTTGATGATTGGCATTTACGTGATGGCGCGGGTCAAAGACATGCCCTCCGGAGAGTTCAAGGGCTTTGGTGAAATTTGGGCGAGCTTCAAAGACGCTGTCTGGGGGCTGATGCTGATTGTCATCATTATGATTGGCATTTACGGCATTCCAGGCGTTACCGGTGCGATCTTCACACCAACGGAAGCTGCTGCGGTAGCGTCGGTCTATGCATTTCTGGTATCGACCTTTGTTTATCGGGATATAGGACCGTTGGCAGGTGGCAGCTCACTTCTGCGTAACCCGCAAACACTTATCACCTCCCTTTGGCATGAAGACACCATCCGGACACTCCGTGATGCAGGTAAGCTCATCATTACATTAATGTTCGTGATTGCGAATGCCTTGATCCTGAAACATGTCATTACCGATGAGCAAATTCCTCAGCAAATTACCCAGACAATGCTGGCTTACGGATTTGGTCCGGTCATGTTCCTGATCATCGTCAATGTTATCTTGTTGATCGGTGGTCAGTTCATGGAACCAAGCGGGTTGCTTGTCATTGTCGCTCCCCTGGTTTTTCCTATCGCCATCGAACTTGGGATCGATCCAATCCACCTAGGGATCATTATGGTCGTGAATATGGAAATTGGTATGATCACACCCCCAGTGGGATTGAATTTGTTTGTAACGGCAGGTGTTGCGAACATGTCAATGATGGGCGTTGTTCGCGCAGCACTCCCCTTCCTGGCGATCATGTTTGTGTTCCTGATTATGATTACGTATGTACCATCGATTTCGACCATTTTGCCAAACGCGATCATGGGGCCGGAAATCGTAACAAAATAGCGAGGGTTTAATAGCTAGGGTCCTGCCCCTCGGGTCAGGACCCTAGATACTCCAGATAGTGGCCGTCTTCGATTAGCGTGCAACCGGTTACCGGCCTGTTATAGACATAAACCCAGGCATCCATTGTAGATCCGTCTTTCAACAGAACCGGGCAGAGTTTGCGAATATAGAGAGTTGGTTCGGGATAGGCGTCCGAGCATTCTTCATACTCGTCCAATGGCAGAAGAACCTTATCGGGGTCGTTCAGCTTAAACAGCTCACCATAGGTCCGATAGCCGCGATGTTCCAATACGCCCGGATAACGCCCTAGATCATAGAGAGCTCCATGAATGGACGCTTCCCCGATAAACTGACTATGATTAACCAGTAATCTGGCCATAGGTTGCGGACTGTCTTTGCGCAGCGTACCGTAAACGAAGATATATTCAGGCATTTCGTCGATTAATTTCTCTGTACAAGGGCCGTCATAACGCCGGCCCCCATCAAAAAGCCTCCGCCGATACGGTTAATGAGTTTAAGGGTGCCCGGCTTCCTGAACTGTCGTTTCAGACTACCGGCCGCCAATGCCCACAGGATAACATTCGATGCGGCCAGGAACAGAAAGGTTGCTTCAAGAAGCACAAATTGCGCGAAAACCGGTTCTGCCGGATTCACAAATTGCGGCACAAAAGCCACGAAAAACACAATCCCTTTAGGGTTAAGAGCTGTAACAAGCCAGGAATTGAAAAACATGGATTTGAGGCTCATGCTTGACGAGCTCTCCCTCACCTCGCCAAGCGATCCGCCTGCTTTCCAGAGACTGTAGCCAAGCCAGACCAGATAGGCAGCGCCAATGATTTTAAGAAGTGTAAACAGGGTCGCGGAAGCGGCAAGAACCGCCCCTGCCCCCAGCAGTGAAATAGTCATGGCAGTAAAGTCCCCCAGCGTCACACCGGGAACGGTGGCAAAGGCTGTTTTACGCCCCTGGCCAAGTGCATAGCTAACGACCAACAAAACCGTTGGTCCCGGAATAGAGACCAGCACAAAGCTTGCAACAAAAAACGATAACCACAACTCAAACGACATTCACATCTCCTTTTCGAAGGAAGTAAAGACAGAGCTGTTTCCGGGGGTCAAGTCTCAAAAACCGGCATTTTCCAATTCTCAATGAGTATTTCTTAAATTAGCGCAAATATCTGCACCTTCACCGAAGAACCAAAGGTGTTGAGACAGGTCGTCCTGCAGTGAGACTGCGGACTTTTTCCACAATGGCTGCTGCATCAATGCCGTAATGGCGATATAGATCACCGATTGTGCCGGTCTGGCCGAAATGTTCAACCCCCATCGGAATCGTTCTATGGCCACAGACACTACCAAGCCATGACAGAGTGCTTGGATGTCCGTCAATTACCGTGACGAGGCTACAATGCGATGGTAAATCCTTCATCAAATTTTCAGCATGACTGATTGCACTTTTCGTGCCGCGTGAGCGGGCACGCTGCGCCGCAGACCACCCTGCATTCAACCGGTCTGCAGAGGTAATGGCCATAACACCGATATCACGGCGCCACTCCCCTATCATCCCGGCAGCCTTGATCGCTTCCGGCGCGACAGCACCTTGATAGGCTATAACGATATCACAGTTGGGGCCCGGTTTGCGAAGCCAGTAAGCTCCGTCAATTGCCCCTTGCCGAAATGCATCGTCATGTCGTTTTACCGGTTGCTCTACGGGATTGGTGGTTAGGCGCAGATAAACCGACCCCCCCGTTTCATCACGAAGCCAGGTCCGTTCATCCGGATCGCCTTCACCGTCACGTTGCAGATAATCAAAAGCCCACTCCATAATCACCGCTAGTTCGTCGGCAAAAGCGGGTTCAAAAGACGCCAAACCGTCCTGGGACATACCAATAAGCGGCGTTCCAATTGACTGATGAGCACCACCTTCAGGCGCTAATGTAACACCTGAAGGCGTACCCACCAGAATGAAACGGGCATCCTGATAGCAGGCGTAATTCAGAGCATCCAGGCCACGGGAGACAAACGGATCATAAACCGTGCCGATCGGGATCAACCGCTTTCCGAAAAGACTATGGCTAAGTCCGGCGGCCCCCAATAAAAGCATCAGATTCATCTCAGCAATCCCCAGCTCTATATGTTGCCCGTCCGGCGTGAATTCCCATTTTGCGGTTGATGGAATCCGATGTTCGATAAACGCATCAGCCTGATTTGTCCTGGCAAACAGTTTCCTCCGGTTTACCCAAGGCCCTAAACTGGTGGTGCCGGTTACATCCGGCGAAGTGGTGACAATCCGCGAGGCAAGTTCGCTGTCCCCTTTAGAAAGATCATCCAGGATTTTCCCAAACGCCATCTGAGTAGAAATGTCACGGTTCGTCTCCATGGAAATTTCCGGCACTTCGAGCCTGTCATCACTATAGCGCCGCTCTCCGCGGGCAAAGAACGGCGCCTCAGATAAAAAGGCCCGAAAAGCATCCTTGTCGTCGACAGTTGCAAAAGGCTCCCATTCCTCTCCGGTAGCGACACCCATATGTTCTTGCCATTCAGCAAATTGCGCCACATTCATTAACCCACCGTGATTGTCTTTATGCCCGGCAATCGGTGTTCCCCAGCCTTTAACGGTATAAGCGATGAAACAGGTGGGGCGGTCATGATTGATCGCTTCAAATGTTTCAGCCATGGTCTGTACACAGTTCCCTCCGAGATTCTCCATCAAGGCTGCTAATTCTTCATCGCTTCTACGGTCGATTAAAGTGCTGACATCCCCTTGATCCCCCAGATCATCCATCAGGTGTTTTCGCCAGATCGCTCCTCCCATAAATGTCAGAGCGGAGTATTCCTGGTTCGGGCAGGCATCAATCCAAGCTCGCAATTTCTCGCCGCCCGGCTCCGCAAACGCGGCACGTTGCAGTATTCCATGCTTAATCCGCACCACATCCCAACCGAAAGCATCAAAGATTTTTTCGATCCGCTCAAAGAGACCCTCTCTTACAACCCCGTCAAGAGACTGCCTGTTATAGTCAATCACCCACCAGGTGTTGCGCAGATCATTTTTCCAACCTTCCTGCAAAGCCTCATAGACATTGCCCTCATCCAGTTCCGCATCGCCCGCCAAGGCGACCATCCGCCCCATTGGCGCATCTCTTCCCCAGTTTTTTGCCTTGATATAATCCTGCACGATTGATGCAAAGGAAGTGATCGCCACCCCTAATCCTACAGAGCCCGTAGAAAAATCCACATCATCTATGTCCTTTGTCCGGCTCGGATAGCTCTGCACGCCATCGAATCCGCGAAAGTCTTCCATCTTCTGACGGGTTTGATGCCCCATCAGATACTGGATGGCATGAAAGACGGGTGACGCATGCGGTTTAACGGCGACACGATCCTCGGGACGTAGCGCTGAGAAATAAAGAGCGGCCATGATAGAGACCATTGAAGCGGAACTCGCTTGATGCCCGCCAACCTTGATATCGTCAATCTTTGGACGCACATGGTTAGCATGGTGGATCATCCAGTGCGAAAGCCACAACAATCGCTTCTCAACGGTCTTAAGATGGTTGATCTTAGAAAGCATAATATTCTCCTTTAATTGGAGAAATACCTCAACTTATGAGCCATATGTCATCATATTTTGATCTAAATAGCAGGTTTTAAGCTCGATATAAGCGCCATTATTGATTATGGCGCTTATATCCACTATTTTCATTTTATGGATGAAATAGATCAGAAAATACTCCGTATTCTTCAAGTTGACGCGCGGCTTTCGCATCAGGACCTTGCTGAACGCGTCGGCCTTTCACCATCCCCCTGCGCCCGGCGGATTAGAAAGCTCGAGTCGGACGGATATATCATGGGGTATGGAGCAAGGATTAATGAAGCCAAGATGGGGTTTGGCTTTAGCGTATTTGTATCCGTTAGGCTTGATCAGCAGGTTGACAGTCGGCTCCAGGATTTTGAAAGCAATGTAAGGAGTTTCTCGGAAGTTGTAGATTGTTGGTTGATGACCGGAAATTCAGATTATTTATTGCGTGTTGCCGTGGCTGACCTAAAAGAGTTTGAAAGCTTTCTGACGAGCCGTCTTACGAAGATTCCGGGTATTGCAACAATTGAGTCATCCGTACCCATTCGTCGCGTCAAAGAATCCAATAGTCGACTATTCTAAAAGAAACGGTACTTTTGACTCTGCTGTACCGATCAACTGAAATCCTGATATCGAAACCGGATCCGGATCAAGACAGAACATAAAGAGATGTTAAGGAGATCAGCAAAAATGTCTGTATTTCTTAACGCCATATTAGGGCGCCCCCTCTAACCAGATAGGTGAAGCAACTGACATAAGCCGGTTCCATATGCAAAATCTCGACCTCCCCAAGCAAATTGTCATGATTGATCATGGCCATTATCTGGAGATTATTCGTACCTGGCGGGGTCTGGTCGCCTGGTTTCTGGTCCTGTTTTCAGGTATTTGGTGGTTCAGTATTCTGCAGACTGTACCGGATATGCTGACTGATACGAATATTAAAGACGCGGCGGGATATGTTCCACTTATCCATATCGGCATTGGGCTTCTGGTTGGGTATTTCACCCTCGCTCTCCTGTTCAACAGGACCCACCTTTATGCTAATCAATCCAAAATGGAGATTAAACACACACCGCTTCCCTGGTTCGGAAACAAGGTCCTCAATGTTCCGGATATTAAACAGCTTTTCTCGAAGAAAGTCGTAACGCGGACCAAGAACGGGACCCAGACTTCCTATAAAGTAATGGCCCGCATGCATACCGGCAAAGATATCAAATTGCTGGCTAACCTGGCCGACCGGGAACAGGCTCTCTTTATCGAGAAACAGTTTGAATCCTATCTTGGCATCAAGGACGAAGATGTCGAGGGTGCACTTTAGAGTATTTTCGGTTTTCCTATTTCAGAAAATCCGGGGTCCAGGAGCGATGGAAACCATCATAGACCTTTGAGCGATTATGATCCGGCACCTCATAGGAAACCACCATATTGGGAACAGCACCATCCACGCGCATGGTTTCACCGGAAATAAATCCGGCAGCCGGTGACAAGAGAAAGACCACCATGGCCGATATTTCAGATTCCGTACCATAACGTTTCATGGGTGTTTTCTGCTTACGCTCCAGGATCCGCTTCTTGGCCGCATCGTCATAAGTATCCAGGCCGGAAGAAACAATGGTACCCGGTGCAACCGCATTCACCCGAATCCCGTAATGAGCCCATTCAATCGCTGCTGTCTGGGTGAAATTGACCATGCCGGCCCGGGCTGCCCCTGAATGCCCCATACGCGGCATGCTGTTCCAGTTATCGGCTGTAATATTCACGATGTCACCACCATGCTCAGCCATGCATTGCCGAACCAGCTCCCGGCTCATCAGAAAGCCGCCGGTGAGGTTGTTGCGGATAACCGCATCCCAGCCTTTCTGTCCCATATCCTCCATCAACTGAGGGAATTGACCACCGGCATTATTGACCAGTCCCGAAACGACGCCGTTTCGCTCCAGAATGGCCGCAACTCTTTCCGCGACGACCTCTTCATCCCGAATATCAAAAGCTTCGGTATCCACCGATCCGCCATCTTCGGTAATTTCGGCAGCGACTTTGTCCAGTTTTTCCTGCCTGCGCCCCGTAATCACCACTGTCGCACCAAGGGCCGCCAATTCATGGGCAATACATCGCCCAATACCGCTACCACCTCCCGTGACAAGAATGGTTTTTCCGGAAAACAGATCTGCTTTGAAAACACTGTCATAGGACATGTCGCTACTCCCTTGCTGCGGCTATTGATTATCTGCCGTTCTTTTGAAAAGAGAATAGAATGAAATCAGCAAGAATGACAAGCAGATGCGGAACATAGCGTATAACGCTATCCGCACGACAACTATCCGACATAAAATAAAGCGTGAAAGATTGTCTTTTGATACCTTTCAAGTATCAATCAAACGCCTATGGGAATTGGACGGCTCCCCCCACACATCGTGATACTGATTGCAATAACAGTAGACTGCTTGAAAGCAGAACTTAGGGTCAGGACCCATTAATGGGTCCGACCCAAGCGTATCCACGGGGGAATGGAATGATACATGATCTTGAGCGTCATTTGATGGGAATATCCGGCATATTGGTCGCCCCCTTTGACGAGGCAGGGCATTTTACCAGTAAACCCCTGGTCCCGATTATTGATCGTGCGATTGATGCCGGTATCCACAATCTTGTTGCAAACGGTAATACCGGAGAGTTCTACGCCCTCACCTCATCTGAAACAGAAACATTTATTAGATCGACGGCGGAAATTGTCGACGATCGTATTCCGCTTCTTGCCGGTGTGGGAAAATCAGTTGTAGAGGCCTGCAGTCTTGCCAGGATATCCAAAAAAGCAGGCGCATTTGCCCTGATGATCCATCAACCGCCGGATCCGTTTGTCTCTCCCAGAGGATTTGTTGACTATGTCAAACATATTCGGGACGCATCCGGCGGTCTTCCGCTTATCCTGTATATACGAGACGATACCATAGGGATTGATGCCATTGCAGAACTTTGCTCGATTGACACGGTTAAAGCCGTCAAATGGGCAACCCCTAACCCTATGCAGTTAGCAAAAGCCATGAAGGGAAGTCCGGACCACATCATCTGGATAGGCGGCCTTGCCGAGACCTGGGCTCCCGCCTTCTACGCCGTTGGGGCGCGTGGTTTTACATCCGGGCTTATCAATGTATGGCCAGAACAATCTGCCGCTATTCACTATGCTCTGGAAACTGGTGATTTCCAAGCCGCCAGAAATCTCATCGCTCATATGAGTCCCTTTGAAGAAATCCGTTCAGAGGAAATGAACGGCACCAATGTTACGGGCGTCAAAACAGCGCTTCAAATCATGGGGCTTGATTGCGGTGCGGCACGTCCTCCAGCCGCCTGGCCGCCAACCCTGGCACAACGTTCCTCCTTGCTTGAATTCATCATAGCCAATGAACTACTAGACAGTTTCCCCGCGGCAGAAGAGGCTCAGGGGTGAACTTACTATCATGGCTGATTGATCGACGTTGATATCGGTTCTACCGTCAGGCAGAACATGTCAAACAGACTTCTTGCCTTAAAATCGGGAAATTCATCTGCGTTTTCGAACCGATTTGAACATAATCCAAAGAACATAAAGAACGGCCATAACAAGGAATATCGCCGAAAAAGGTCGTTCTAAAAAGGGCAGGAAACTTCCCCGCGTCGTCATTAATGAACTACGCATATTCTGCTCGATCATCGGCCCCAGAATAAAGCCGAGAATCAAGGGCGGAAACGGGAATTCAAATTTCAGCATCACATAACCAAAAACACCGAAGGCAACCAACGTATAAACATCAAACATTCGGTTGTTTAAGGCATAGGACCCGACAACACACATCACCATGACAACAGATAGCAAATAGTGTTTTGGAACCGACAAGATCTTTACAAAAACCCGCACACCAAAATACTCGAAACACAGCATGATGACATTCGCAACCAGCAAAGCGACAAAGATAGCGTAGACCAGGTTACCATTGGTTTGAAACAACATGGGCCCCGGCTGAATACCGTGAATAAGAAACCCGCCAAGCAGCATTGCTGTGACGGAATCCCCCGGGATCCCCAGTACGATGAGCGGAACCATTGCCGCCCCTATTCCTGCATTATTTGAGGCCTCACTGGCAACGATCCCATCCGGAATACCCGTACCGAATTTTTCAGGTGTTTTTGAACTATTCTTGGCTGCGAGATAGGCAATCATATTTGAAGTTCCCGCGCCAATACCAGGAAGCAAGCCAACGCCAACGCCAATCGCACTGGATCGAAACAGATTAATGATTTGGCCTTTAAACTCATTCCAGGTAAGGCCAAAAAAGCCAGGCATATTAAATGCTGGAATATCTGCTCGCTTCGAATGAAAAGATGTCTCGGATTCCTTCAGGACTTCCGAGACGGCAAATAACCCGAGAAGAACCGGAAGTAAGGCGAGCCCGCCATCAAACTCACTCATACCGAAGGTAAAACGCTTGTAGCCATCGATCGGAGCCAGACCAATCATGGCAACTAACAAACCGATAAACGCACTCACCAATCCCTTGGCTAGATTTTTTCCGGACAACCCGGCTACCAGCGTGAGAGCAAAAACCGAGATCGAAAAATACTCAAACGTCCCGAACTGAAGCGCAAATCTGGCGAGGGTCGGCGCCATAAAAAACAAGACCAGACATCCAAGGATTGATCCGAGAAAAGAAAATAGAATACCTATGCCCAGTGCTTTTCCGGCCTCTCCGCGTTTCGCCATCGGATGTCCGTCAAAGGTTGTTGCAATAGAGGACGGTGTTCCCGGTATATTAATCAGGACTGCAGTGATTAATCCTCCTGAAATCCCGCCCACAAACAATCCCACAAGCAAGGCAATCCCTGTTACCGGCTCCATGCTGAATGTCAGCGGCAAACAAAGCGCCACCGCCATGGTTGCACTCATGCCCGGAATAGCGCCAAACACAATACCAACAGCGACGCCAATGACGATAACAACCAAAGAAGATAAGGTGAAAATCTGGCTTATGCCCGCAATCCATAAATCCATAGCTGGCTACCACACCGTACCTGTTGGTAAAACCAGATTAAACCCATAGGTGAAAGCAGCATATACAATCATGGTTATCACACCGGATATGCCCATGAACCAAAGCGGTTTCATGCTCCCCTTAGGTGCTAAGATCAACATCTGCGCGGTCAGGAAGAAAAAAGTTGCAATGGCAAACCCAGCAACAGGGATAACCAGGCAATAAGCAACAATGGCCAGGATCGTTAATGCTGCGGCTTTTTTGCCAGCCGGCAAGATCGGCACATCATCCTGCGTGCCCGTTTTGGAATAAAGGGCGCGAGCCGCAATAAAAAAAGCGAACAGCCCAAGCATTCCAAATGCAATTTGTGGAAAAAAACCTGAATCCACTCCCATAGGAAATCTGGGTTTGATGTTACTGGCTTCCCAAAAGCCGATGCCAGCGATCAAGACCAGGAAAAGACCCGAAACAATATCCTTGATATAGGCAGCCATCCTGTTTTCCCTAATCTCCTGTCAAAGACAAGCAGAGCGATCCATCTTCCCCCACTCTGCTCACCTTTTTAAAACATCAAAAATTGAAACTGTTTACAACTTTTTCTTGTGTCGTCAAAAATTCAACGGCCTGGGTTGAATTCAGGTAAAAAGCCTTTTGTTTATAAGTCTTAAAAAGCTCATCCGAGTAATCTGAATTCCCGTCGACGACCTCACCGGCGGCTCTGGAAAGCGCAGAGACGATATCGGGACTCGTTCCTTTTGGAAAGGCGAAGAAGAACGAATACTGAAAAGAAACGCCCGGATACCCAGCCTTTTCAAAAGTCGGCACATCGGGAATAGCCGGATTTGACTTGCCCGCAAGTGTCGCCAAGGCGCGAAGCTCTCCGCTCTTAATATAGGGCAAGACCTGGCCAAGCGGGTTTTGAGAAATATCTACATTTCCGCCAAGGACAGCCGTCAACCGTTTAGCGGACCCGCCAACATCAACAAAAT
>DIYE01000348.1 GCA_002428885.1 Alphaproteobacteria bacterium UBA6062 | reverse complement strand
GGAACCGAACCCCTCCGTCGCCGATATCCTGACCCGCCCGGAAATTTCCTGATCCTGCTGCTCCACCTGCCGTTCCACAGCCATCAGATCGGCAGAGATATCCTGTATTCTATCAAATATCTCCGTCCCAGCCGGCGTCAGACTATAGCCATGAGACGCCCGGTTAAAGAGCCGGGTACCGATCCGCGCCTCAAGCCCGGCGATCTGGCGACCCACTGTCGGCTGGCTGACAGAAAGCTGCCTGGCAGCGGCAGATAGGCTACCGGTGTCGGCAACCGCCAGAAAATAGCGATAGGAATCCCAATTCACATCCAAAGCCAATATTTATTCATTTATGTATAGATATTATACATTTTTAGAATATTTTTGTTCTCATGAAAATGACTATCTTTTTGGTAGTGATTTTGGTCGTATACTCATCAATGATGCGGCCTAGCAACCAGGAAACAAAAAAATGAATAAGCCTACCGATATGAGCTCCCGGTCCGCCGACTTCAGCAAGATGACAGGCTTGCAGCAGATGCAGCTCGCCTTCCAGAGCGGCAAGCGCCCGCCGATCGCCGACACGATGGAGATCGATCTGGACAACATCGAACATGGGCGCGTTGTTTTTTCCGGCCATCCGGGCGAGAAGCACCTGAACCCCATCGGTTCCGTTCATGGCGGCTATGCGGCAACCTTGCTGGATTCAGCGCTAGGCTGCTCCATACATACGGTCCTGGAACCCGGTGAGCGTTACACAACCGTTGATCTCAATGTAAAATATGTGCGGGCTATGATGCCGGGTATGGGCAAGGTTATCTGCACCGGCGAGGTGGTCCATAAAGGCCGCAAGATCGCCACAGCCGACGCAAAGCTGGTGGGCGAAGACGGCAAGCTCTACGCCCACGGCAATACGACCTGCATTATCCTGTAGGTGCGTCTCCTACAAGGGAAAGGGGGAAACCCCGATAATCATGGTATGAAGGTGGAAGAAAGCGAAAAAGACAATAAGACCGATTAAAATCTTCCACCAGACCGACCAAAGAGACAATTTCGCCCGACCCTGCATGACAGCTAAAAACGGCATATTGGACGTATGGGCAGTGTAATCCTGCCAATCCTCACCCAGCTCCCGGGCGCGCCGGGCATCGATCAGAAAGGTTCCGGCCAAGGCTAGTCCGCCTAAGCCGGTAAAGAAAATAACAGATTTCAGATCACCGTTATTGAGGAGATGAGCCGCCGCCCAAAGGGTGATGGCCCACATCAGCGGGTGCCGGGTAATGGCATTCAAACCACTGCGTGCCGCCTTGTCCCCGACTTTCTTCTGCGCCCCGACCGCTGTCGGATTGGGCCCAGTATAAGGCGCCACAAACAGAATACTGCAAAAAACCATCACAATAATGAGGGTGTAGCGCGCCCAGTTATCAAACTCCCAGAAGATGGGACCATAAGGCGCGGAGGAAAAAGCCCAGATCATCCAGCCAAGGGAGGCAGCCGATATCAGGCTGTAAAGTCCCAAATAAGCACCCGTTCCGATTTTCCCGACAATGGATTCCCGAAGATAGCTTGATGGAATAATGTGAATAGCAATGAAAAGAGCTGTTGCTACAAACAACTCTGCCAGTGTCCCGGTCATATTTAGCCCCCAAATCTCTAACCAGATTTCCAGCAAGCTTTACATATGTGAAAGAACTCTACCAGCGCAGTGTCAGGAAAAGAGCCGAAATGATATCGGCGTCACGCTTCCAGTTATTTCTATACATATGCAGAGAAACAATTTATCTACAGTCGTATTGAAACAACATTCTTGCCGGAGATACCATGCCGCGCCCTAAATCCTATGACCGCACCGAAGCCGTCGAGCGAGCCTGTTATGCCTTTTGGGAAAAGGGATATCGCGCGCTCGGGGTCCGGGCTTTGCAGGAAGCAGCAGGCCTAAACGCCTTTGCCATTCGCACTGAATTTGGCGGAAAAGAAGGACTGTATCTTGCCGCTCTGGAATTATATGCCAGTGAAGCGGAGCGTGAGGCGATGGCCCCAATGAAAGATGGCGGCCTGGATACCATCATTGAATTCTTCGAAAATCTTGTAACGGAAACCTCCCCGACCTCCAGTCAATGGGGGTGCCTGATGGTCAATACAGGCATTGAAAATGCTGACATCGGCAGCCCCAAGCTTGCTTCAACGGTCCAGCGTTATTGGGACAGCCTGGCCACACATTTCCGGCAAGTCCTGCTTCATGCGACGGAAACCGGTAGTCTCAAGGATACTGTGAATATTGATGAGTTGGCAGAAGGCCTGGTCACAGCGGCCATGGGTATTCATTCGAAGAACAGATCAGCAGGCGCCCATAATGCCGGTAGACCACTGGTTGATATCCTTCGTCATTATCTGGAAAGCCTGAGGACATCATGAGCAAAAAACTCTCTCCCTTTTTTCCTGTTCAGGAATTCAGCGGCCTCTGGTCAGCCCGTTCAGCGACCTTAAGATGCACGGCTATCCGGTTGAAATCCGGCGGGCTTTGCCTGTACAGCCCTGTTGCCGGTTTAAGCGCCGGCATTCTTGAAAGCCTCAAGGCGCTCGGCGATGTTCAGATGTTGCTTGCCCCTAATCACTATCACAATAAGGGCCTTAAGGAATATCACGCGGCCTTTCCGGAGGCCAAACTCTGCTGCTCAGTAAAGGCGAAACCGCGTCTGGAAAAAATCACCGGCCTCACATTTGATACGCTTGGAGATCTTGCCAGGGATCTGCCGGACAGCCTGCAAATCCTGGAGCCTGACGGCCTTAAAACGGGGGAAATCTGGATCCGCGTCACAGAACGGGATCAACTGGCCTGGATCCTCACCGATGCCTTTGCCGGTCCTAAGGGTAAGCAGGACGATATGAGTGATAAGCCGGAGCTCCTGGGCACCTTCCCCAAGTTCGGTGTCGCCGACAAGGAGATCTATTCGCGCTGGGTAAATGAAACCCTCTCCCGGGAAGCTCCGACCCTGATCATACCCTGTCATGGCACGATGATTTCTGACCTGAACCTTGAAAAAGCCTTGCGGGCTAAGCTGACGTCGCTTTAGCAACCGCCTTGCGGCCCTCATCCGTCAGTTTGCAGAC
>DIYE01000185.1 GCA_002428885.1 Alphaproteobacteria bacterium UBA6062 | reverse complement strand
GGGCAATGGTCATATCCGCCGTGACATTTGCGAAAATGGTCGGCTGGATAAAGTGACCATCCATACCCTCCTGTTTCCCACCACCACTGGCCGCTTCGGCACCAGCCTGCAGGGCAACTTTGCACATACCGTCAATCTTGTCCGCCTGTTGGGCGGAGATCACCGGTGTGATGTCATGACCGTTGATACCGGGGCCAATAGAAAGAGAGTCTGCCTTCGCCGCCAGTTTTTCGATGACCTGATCCTGAAGGGCGGCCGGGATGATCAACCTGGACTGAGCGGAGCAAACCTGTCCCGCATGGGTGAAAATACCGGACGCTGTTGAATTGACGGCCTGGTCGATATCTGCATCCTTGAAGATAATACCGGCGGACTTGCCGCCCAGTTCCATGACACAGGGCAGGACCCTTTCGGCGGCGGCATGGAGGATCGATTGGCCGGTTTTCAGAGATCCCGTGAAAACAATGTGATCGACATCCGGATGAGAAACGAGGGCTGCACCGCAGTCATGGCCATATCCGCAGAGAATGTTAACTGCGCCTGCCGGAACACCGGCCCGGTGGCAGGCTTCAGCAATAAAATAAGTGGAAAGTGGGGACAGCTCCGGTGATTTCAGGACGACCGTGTTGGCGGTTGCCAGGGCGCAGGCGACGGACCGGGCAGCAATTTGCAGCGGAAAGTTCCAAGGTACAATCTGGGCGGAAATCCCAAAGGGGGAAGGGATGGTGTAATCCACATAATCCGCACCCAGTGGGATCATCCGACCTTCCAGCTTATCGGCAAGGCCACCATAATACGTGAAGTAGCGGGCTGCGGCGAGGGCCTCGTTCTTGCCGCCTGTCAGGGTCTTGCCGTTATCAAGACACTCCGCGAAAGCGATCTCGTCGGCCATCTCTGTCATATGGCGGGCAATCTCGAACATCAGGGCGCCGCGATTTGTCGGGCGCATGTTGTAAAGTTCTCGGGAAGTAAAGCACTTCCTGGCGGCGGAAACGGCCTGGTCGACATCTTCCCGGCCGGCGCGGGCGACGTCTGCGATCACCTGTCCTGTCGCCGGATTTTCGATGGCAATACGCTCTTGGCTCAGGCCATCCACCCACTTTCCGTCAATGTAATTTTTCCAGTATTTTTTCAGTTCTTGGGGCATGAAGACCTCTTTAAAAAACAGGCTGTTCAGGACGTGATATTTCGCCTATTCTGCTGCTTAGCATTTCATTTCTGAACGGCCAATATTAATTGTTTCATTTCAAACAGTTTTATTTTCGCCCCCAACCCTGTCAAGTCTTCTATTAACGCTCATTCGCATTATATGCATCGATGACGTATCCCGTTTTTACGCTATTTACGCTATTAGGTGAAACCATGGGTTTTCCAAACGCCAGTCTCAAAGCCGGTCGCGACCTTTTCCCGGCACGTACCAAAGAAGAAGAACTGTTTGCCTGGCTGATCGATGCCGGCATGCAGGGATTGACGGTGGACGCATTGACGGCGGAATTCTGCAGGCGTTTGTGTGATCTCGGTGTGCATATCGTCCGCGGGAACATCGCGCTTAGCACCATTCATCCGCAGGTAAGCGCCTTTATGTATACCTGGACAAAGGATGAAGGGCTGGTTGTGAACACCAATGTTCTTCATTCGGAAGAGCCGGGTGAAGGCTGGTTTGCGAGTCCGTTCTTTTTCATGATCAGCAATAAAATCGGATTTATGCATCGTGTTCTTGAAGAGAATGATGAACTGGATTTTCCGGTGCTTGTCGAGTTTCGAGATCAGGGAATGACCGACTGGTTCAGTCAGATTTTCGATTTTGGCTGGGGATTTCAAGACGGGATGCGGGACAATTCGGCCGGACTGATTACGTCCTGGGCGTCATCTGCACCGGGTGGTTTTACCAAAGAGGAGTTTAATCTGCTGAGTCGGGCCATCCCTCTTTTTGCGCTGACGGTTAAAGGAATTGCTTCCTTTGAAGCCGCGGAAACCGTGCTGCAAACCTATGTGGGGCGTGGCACGTCGCGAAAAGTACTGGCAGGAGAAATCAAGCGCGGCACGGCGAGCAGTATTTCAGCGGTCCTGATCTATGCGGATCTGCGCGGTTTTACGCGGTTGTCTGATCAAAGTGGCCGATCCGATATTGTCGGGATCCTGGACCAGTATCTGGAAAGAATGGCTGGACCGATAGAAGAGGCTGGCGGTGAAATCCTCAAATTCATGGGGGATGGTATGTTGGCAACTTTCCCGATTGAAGAGGGAGATCCAAGGGACATATGCAAAACGGCAATGGTGTCATCTCTTCAGATGCTTGAAGGGGTAGAGGCGCTTAACCAGGCCCGAAAGGCAGAAGGGCGCCGGACGATGGAACTGGATATCGCAATGCATGTGGGGGAGGTCATGTATGGCAATGTGGGATCACAAAGCCGTCTCGATTTTACGGTGGTTGGTCCTGCGGTTAATGAGGTCAGCAGGATAGAAAGCCTCTGTGATCAATTGGATACCAGCCTGTTGATGTCGGGTGAGTTTGTGGAGCTGTCCGGACATCATTGTGAGCATCTTGAATCTGTTGGCTCCCATACTTTACGGGGAGTAAGGGAGCCGAAGGAGTTATACCGGATGGGTAATTATGATGCTTTTTCGGAGCTTGATGAATGCCTCTCTTAGAGATTAGGCCGTATACTCATAAATAATTTATTTTGCGGGTTCGCTTGTCCTGGTACATGGCTCTGTCGGCGGCCTTCATGACCGAGTCATAAGTACTGTTGCCGTCATAGCGCGCCAGACCCATACTGGCGGACAGTGTCACGTTGCGGCGTTTGCCCTTGACAGACGACTGACAAATCAGATCCCTGATGTCATTGGCGCGAATAGTGGCTTGTTTATAGTCGGCTTTCTTGAGGATAAAAACAAACTCATCCCCGCCGAGTCGGGCGACAAAATCCGTATCGCGCAGATTTTGAAGAATAAGGTCGCCTGTCAGTTTCAGAACACGGTCGCCGGTATCATGGCCATGGACATCATTGATACTTTTAAAAAGATCAAGATCCAGAAAGGCGACGAGACCTTCTTCATTGTAACGCCGCGCAGAGGATATTGCCCGGTTCAAGAATTCCTTAAGGGCGCGGCGATTGTGCAGGCCCGTCAATTCATCGGTCGTGGATAGATTTTCAAGTTCCCGGATACGCATTTGCTGTTCGGCAATATGCTGTTCGGCACTGGCGGCGTAGGCAAGAACCCGATTTATAAGATGCCATTGCTGACTATCTTCCTCAGACACATCCGTATCTTTTAGTTTCGAGGCAAGATCCTCGAGATAAAATGTGACGTCCCGATCGTTCGGGACTGTAAAAGCTTCACCGAGAACGGTTGCTGAAGAAAAAGATCCTGACATATTCACTTACTCCCAGATGACAGGGGAGGCTTTGCCGCCCTGTTTGTTCCAGTATCACAAGGCGATTTCATGCCTCGCCCTCTGTTTGAAGCAATATCGATGCCATATGAGAAAAATCAAAAAAACATAAACAAAACAAATGGTTGTAGATGATGAAGTTCCTTGTACATGGAAGTCTGGATTGAGAACCGGAAATATTTGCCTATTTCGCTGCAAAAGATACCTGTCTAGAGCCCTGATCTTGCAGTTATCAAGATATTGAAAATCAATGATTTTACTCTTCACAGTCAATAGAATGCGGTTTATTACTTTCTCGTGTTGAAATGTTTCCTCGCAATCCCTTTTACAGATGCCATCAGCTAGGTTGCTTTTATGGTCCGTCATTTATCAAGGCTCTTCGTCCTGTTCCTTTTCCTGATCCCGTCGTCGTTGGTCGCGGCCGGTGTGGTGCCTCTGGCTTCTCATCGGGCTGTCTATGATCTGACACTGAAGAAGCTCCATCAGGAAGGGGGAATACAGAATGTTCGCGGCCGTATTGTGATGGAAGTCGAAAATCAGTGTGAGGGATATGTCATCAATCAGCGCATGTTGGTTGAGCTCGTCAATCTTGAGGGTGTGGTTATCACTTCGGATTTCCATTTATCCACCTGGGAAGACAAAAACGGGGACGCCATGCGTTTTTCCATGTCCAATGTTCTAAACGGTAAAGCGGTAGAGAAATCAGACGGTATTGCCCGGATGGAAAATGGAGAAGGGACGGTTTCTTTCAAAGACGAAGAAAATGAAAATCTCGAACTGCCGCAGGGCGTCCTTTTTCCGACAGCCCACACCCTGAAAATTCTCCGGTCAGCGCGGGCCGGTAAAAACCTGGTTTCTGCAAAAGTATATGATGGGAACGGATCTGAAGGGCTTCAGGATAGTTTAACCGTTATCGGCAAGCGTAATGCAGCGAAACCGGGCATGGCAGAAAAACCGGAAATGGAAAACGTACCGTACTGGCCTGTTCAACTTTCTTACTTCGATTTGAAGGGGCAAACCAATGAACCGGATTATGAGGTTGGTATTAATCTCTACGAAAATGGCGTCGCATCTGACCTGACCCTGAAATATAAGGATTTCTCTTTATCAGGAGAACTGGTGCAACTGGAATTTCTAAAAACCGCAGACTGCTCTCATAACTGATATCAGGCCAGACAAAAAAGAAAGGCGCATTCATGCAACCCTTCGTAACGTTTGATATTTCGAAAGGAGCGGTTACGTCGCGCCTTCTGAAAAACAAGTTTTTTGGTATTTTGACACTTGGTTTTTACCGCTTCTGGGGTAAAACGCATTTAAGGCGTCTGTTCTGGCAATCCATTAAAGTAGGCGGTGAAAGACTACAATATCACGGTACAGCCAAGGAACTTTTTATCGGCTTCCTGATTGCCATGGTGCTCTTGACTGTGCTGTTTGGCGTTTTGGGCGTTGCGCTTGGTTTTCTGGCGCTGAGTGGCCCAACCTATGATATTTTGGGGCAGGTTATCAATTTCCTGTTCCTCTATGGTTTCTGGCAGTTCGCCCGCTACAGGCTTTGGCGATATCGGTCCAGTCGCACATCTTTGCGCACCATCCGGTTTTTCCTGAAAGGAAAAGCGCTGACCTATACCGGTAAGGCAATGCTGTGGACGGTTATTACCATTCTGACTCTTGGGTGGGCTTACCCACGTCTGTTGGCCGTTCGAGCGGATTATATGCTGAATAATATGGCTTACGGCGATCAGGGGTTTCGGTTTACAGGGAATGCAACCGGGTTTTTCCGGATTTACTGGCCGGCCATCTTGCTGACCCAGTGTATTGTGGTTGTTTTATATGTCTATGTTACATTGGTCCTCGGGTTTAATCTTGATGGCATGATGCAGACTGAGGAAGCCTTTGCTCAAGCCATGCTGGATCCGGTGACGCAGACTATCCTCTATAGCGGCATGGCCATCAGTTTCTTTTTGTTCCTGATCGCACGTGTTCAGTCCTTTCGGTATATTGTTGGTCAGACAGGGCTGGGGAGCGCGGTTTTCGCATCGTCACTGCATGTCGGACGCGTTCTGTTGATTATGGTTCTAATGACGCTTGTCGGGATTCTGGGAATTGCTGTTATCGTTGGTCTTATCGTCGCTGCGGCAACCTTGGAACCTCAGACAGTGGTGTTCATGAGTATCGGCGCTTTTGTTCTGGTTTATCTGGTTTTCGATATTCTCATGTATCTGTTCCTGATCGTTCCGCTCCTTAGGGCTATCACCAGTACCATGACAATCAGCGATCCGGAAATCTTCGAACAGGTTGCCAGAACGTCGCAGGATTCACCGACATATGGTGAAGGTCTTGCGGATGCGCTGGATGTGGGGGCGTTCTAGCAATGCTGAAGGTTTCGGCGCGTTATTTTGACGGTAACAGTTCCCGGGCACGTCCCGTTACGGTCGATGTTACCGATATAGATCTGATCGTTACCGACGCGTTTGGGAGCGAACTTGCCCGCTGGCCTTTGGAAGCCTTGCGAGATGAAACCCATCCGCCAAGGGAGGATGAGTTAAATCTGTCCATCAGCAGCGATCATGAGGCACGGATTATTGTTGAAGATGTGGCCTTTATAAGATCCCTTGTCCAGGTTTGCCCGCTGATCCGCAAACGCCGTAAAGGGCCGCCCGGCTGGTGGAAACCGGTTGTCGCCTGGACGGCTGCTGTTGTGGTCAGTGTTACCCTGTTTTTTGTGTATGGATTGCCACTTCTCTCCTATCAGATAGCGAGCCTGGTTCCTTATGAGACCCGTGCCAAAATCGGGGAGGAAGTGGAAGGTGCTATTATCCAGCATTTTAAAAGCCGACCCAAAAATAAATCAGATGAAAAGAAAGATCCGGTCTGTAAAGGAAAAGCTGGACAACAGGCTCTTGAAAAGCTCTTAGCCCGATTTACGGCATTGAGTGATATTGATATGCCTCCGGTTAAGGTCACTGTGATTAACAGCAAGTTACCCAATGCATTTGCTGTTCCCGGCGGCCGGATGATTATCATGTCATCCCTGTTGGATATTGCCGAAGATCCAAATGCTTTGGCCGGGATTATGGCTCATGAGTTTGGTCATGTGGAGCATAAGCATCCGATGAGCCTGTTTGTAACCAATATCGGGATTACAGCCCTGTTTTCTGTAGCGCTGGGGGATGTGTCCGGGGGAACAATTATCGCTTTCCTGGGACAGCATGCAGCCGGAGCCGCCTATAGCCGGGATTATGAACAGGATGCAGATAACCGTTCCATCAGTTTGATGCGAGAGCTGGGGTATGACATTGCACCCTTAATTCCGCTTTTTGAAAAGCTTGGTAAAAAATCCCCTGATATGGGCATTCTATCTGTATTTGCCTCTCATCCTGATATGGATGAGCGCGTGAAAGCGCTCAAGGATGTGGGGCGAACCGGTAGCGGCAAGGCTTTTACGGAACGGGAATGGAATGCTATTCGCGTTATGTGTAAGGAAAGCGTGTAGGAACCTGATCCCGGGATTAGGCTTTAGTCCGGTTTCAGGCCGCGGCCTTTACCGATAATGCCGGAGCCGAATTTCTCCCGAACCGCATCAATGGCGGCTTCTATATCTTTGTTCTTTGACGTCTTCCGATCAAGGAGGTCAGGAGTGTCGGCATCTTCCAGATCTCCGAAGCTGCTAATACCAATCCCGATCAGGCGGAAGTTCCGCCCCTCTGCCGCTTTTTCCAGATGCGGGACCGCTTCCTGATACAGCGTTTCCGCCAGTTGTGTTGGGCGGGACAGGGTATGGCTGCGGGTCAGGGTTTTAAAATCTCCGGTTTTGAGCTTCAAGGTGATGGTTTTACCGGCTTTTCCTGACCTTTTTAAACGCTCGGACACTCTTTCGCATAGAGGCCACAAGCGTTTACGAAGGATCCCGGTATCTTCAATATCGGTGCTGAATGTTGTTTCGGCCGAAATGCTTTTGGCTTTGCGATGGGATTTGACGGATCGATCATCCTGTCCGCGGGAAAAATGGAACAGGCGACTTCCCATCAGACCATAGCGTGCAACAAGATCGGCTTCGTCCCGGTGTTGCAATTGCCCGATGGTGGTGATTCCGTCCGACGACAGTTTGCGATTAAGAGCCTTACCGACCCCCCAGATGTCACTGACCGGACGCGGGGCCAAGAACCGCATGGCTTCTTCCTCGCCAATAACCGCAAAGCCTTCCGGCTTGTCCAGGTCGGATGCCAGCTTTGCCAGCGATTTATTGTAACTCAAACCTACTGAAACCGTTATGCCGATGGTACGGTTGATTTCTGCTGCGAGCCAGGCCATGGACTGGGCCGCTGATCGCCCATGCAGCTTCTGGGTTCCCGACAGATCCAGGAAAGCCTCATCCAGCGATAAAGGTTCGATCAGCGGTGTCAGTTCTTCAAACAGGGCTTTGATTTGCTTGCTGACTGCGGAATAGACGTCCATCCTCGGTTTAATGATCACACCTTCGGGGCAGAGTTTCTTGGCTTTGAACAGAGGCATGGCGGAGCGCACACCGGAAATTCTGGCAATATAACAGCAGGTACTCACCACACTCCTGGCGCCGTCATAAGCGACGATGACCGGTTTTGAAGCGAGGTCCGGCCTATCCCGTTTCTCGACAGCAGCATAAAAGGCATCACAATCCAGATGCGCCATACTGAGTTGATCCAGCTCGCTATGAGAGACAAGCTTAGGAGATTTGCAAAAAGGGCAGCGGGACGGCCGTCGCGCCGTCGCGCCCTCAATTTCCTTGAAGCATGTCCGGCATATGGTTTTCATGGACCTGTTCGCTCAGAAAATCTGTCACTATTCCGGCCAAAGCCAGGCGGCACCGCGCACGCCTGAGGAATCACCGTATTTGGCTTTGACCAGAGGCGTATCAATGCTATCGGAAAAACTGTATTCCTGCCAGAGAACCGGCACATTTTTGTAGAGGCGCTCGAGGTTGGAAACACCACCGCCGCAGACAATAATGTCCGGATCCAGGATATTGATAATATTGGCAAAGGCTTTGGCCAGCCGTCGCTCGAAGGTTGCCAAGGTTCTTAAAGCCGCTGCATCTCCTTCTTCCGCTAGGGCGACAATCTCCTTTGCTGTCGGGCCGCTACCACTGATCGGGTCATGGGACTTGCTCATACCCGGGCCGGACAGGAAGGTCTCAACGCATCCTTTGCGGCCGCAATAACAGTCGGGCCCCGGTTGTTCATTCTGATTGGCCCAGGGCAGGGGAGTATGTCCCCATTCTCCGGCAATGGCGTTGGCACCTGTCAGGACATGGCCGTTGACCACGATACCGCCACCGACCCCGGTTCCCAGAATAACGCCAAAGACAACCGGTTTCCCGGCACCGGCACCATCTGTTGCCTCTGACAGGGCAAAGCAATTGGCATCATTCGCGATACGGACAGGGCGGCCCAGGCGTAGTTCCAGATCGGTGCGCATCGGATGTCCGATCAGTTCTGTCGTATTAGCGTTTTTGACCAGATCGGTTTTGGGAGAAATAGTACCTGGAATGCCGATCCCGACACTTCCTTTCTCGTCGGTTGCCTGCTCAGCTAGTCGCACCAGATCACGGATAGTGTCGAGGATATCCCCATAATTGCCGCGAGGAGTTGGTTTGCGCTCCCTAAACAGTTCCTCACCCCGATCAGACAGGGCAATAATCTCGGTCTTGGTTCCTCCCAGGTCAATCCCAAGTCTCATGACCTGTCACCCGTGCTCGTTTATTTTTCTGAGAATATGGTCATGTATTTCCGGCCAGCTGTCCAGCCGCACATGACTGTGTTCCGCCGGACCCAGGAGACCTGCCAGGCGTTCATCTGCAATATAGTGAACTCTTTCAACCCGTTCTGCATGCTTGCGGACAGAACTGTGGTTGGTGGGAATATCGTCAATAAAAAAAGCCGGTGGCTCCAGATCCTGGATCAGATGCTTAACTACATGTCCCTTGGATCCGATATTGGCAATCAGCGGGAAATCCATACCGTTTTTCAACAGGCCTTCCCGCCGCAGATCCGCATATTGAGGAGGGACATTGCTGAGGATGATGATTTGTGCATCTTCTGAAAGCTTCTCCAGATGTTCGGCGGCCCCTTTTACGGCAGGCAGGCGATGGCAGTGACTTGCAAAAAACTGATCCAGCAAGTCTGGAATGGCATCCGAAGAGACCGCTTCGCGGCTGTCCTGATGCCGGATGTTGCCATGCAGCGCGAAAGAGGACCAGTCAAAGAACATGTCTCTCTCTTCCAGAAAGACTTCCAGGCCCTGCATGAAGTTGAATAAGACTTCGTCGGCATCCGTGATAATCAACGGTCTATCAGGAAGAATAGAGATTGTTTCGAGTTGCGGCAGGACCGCTTCGTGAATATTGACCGTCATACTGATTAAAACTCCAAAGAGGCGCCG
>DIYE01000078.1 GCA_002428885.1 Alphaproteobacteria bacterium UBA6062 | reverse complement strand
CTGTCCTACATCATGTGTAAGGCCATGAACCGGTCCTTCTTCAGCGTGATCCTGGGCGGTTTCGGTGGTGATGATGCCGCGGCAGCTGTCGATAAAGGCGACCGTCCGCATAAGGCCGGTTCCTCGGATGATGCGGCCTTTATCATGAAAAATGCCGGTAAGGTGATCATTGTTCCGGGTTATGGCCTGGCGGTGGCGCAGGCTCAGCATGCGCTTCGTGAAATGGTCGATGCCCTGAAAGCAGAAGGTGTTGAGGTTGTCTATGCCATTCATCCGGTCGCCGGTCGTATGCCGGGCCATATGAATGTGCTGCTGGCCGAAGCGAACGTGCCTTATGATGAGGTGTTCGAGCTGGAAGAAATCAACTCCGATTTCTCCACTGCCGACGTGGCCCTTGTTGTGGGTGCCAACGACGTGACCAACCCGGCAGCCCGCGACGATCCGCAAAGCCCGATTTACGGCATGCCGATCCTCGATGTTGACAAGGCTCAGACGGTTCTGTTCGTAAAACGGTCCATGTCCTCCGGCTATGCCGGTATCGACAACGACCTGTTCTACAAGGACAATACCATGATGCTCCTGGCCGACGCCAAGAAAATGGTTGAGGATATCATCAAAGCGATCTGATCGCCGGTCTGATAAAACGAACAAAGCCGCCGGGGTAGCTCGGCGGCTTTTTTGTTGAGCTGATGAAAGTATGTAGCTTCGGGAGACGTCGAATGTCTACAGGATCCATATTTGTTAATAACAGAACGCAAGCGGTTGAGGATTTTATCTCCCGGTTGGTTGTTATGGACGATGGTGCTAAAGCGGCAACCCACTATGGAGATATTCGGGCTGCTTTGGAGAGGAAAGGTATGGTTATTGGTGTCAATGATCTTCACATCGGCGCTCACGCCCGAAGTGAAGGATTGATTGAGGTCACCAATAATCAGATAGAATGTGAACGGATAGACGGGATGCGGTTGGAAAACTGGATCGGATAGATGCTGTTCTCTTGGGCTTTAAAACCAGATCATCAAGTGGCTTAAAGCCGCCTCCGAGAGCAAGAATGAATGTTCGGAGGCGGTTTGGATTATGTCTTTTCCCTTAAGCCATGGAGCGAATGTCTCGCAAAATGGTTTCCATTTCTGTTTTCAATGTCTCGGATTGCTGCGAGAGACCACCTGCCGATTGAAGGAGATCATTGGCGGCAGTGCCGGATGTATTTGCCATAGAGGACACTTTGGAAACATCCTTTGATACTTCTCCGGTCCGGGTCGACGCCATTTGCACATTGCGGGAAATTTCCTGAGTAGCATCATTCTGTTCTTCGAGAGATGAGGCAATAGACGCAACAGTTTCATTGATTTGGGAAATCATGGATTTGATCTGGTGAACCGCTGAGACGGCATCAGCGGTCACAGATTGCATTTTGTCGATCTGGCTGGCGATTTCCTCGGTGGCCTTGGTTGTTTGCGAGGCAAGACTTTTTACCTCGCTGGCAACCACAGCAAATCCTTTGCCGGCATCACCCGCACGAGCCGCTTCGATGGTTGCGTTCAGAGCCAGGAGATTGGTCTGTTCTGCGATGTCGTTAATCAGATTGACAACGTTACCGATTTCATCGGCAGAGCTGGCAAGCTCTCCAACAACACGGTTGGTTTCTTCTGTCTCGTTAAGGGTTTTATTGGATAAATCGCTGGATACGGAGATCTGGCGGTTAATTTCCTGCAAAGAACTGGACAGTTCTTCTGTTGCGGCCGCAACACCCTCCACATTCTTAGCTGCCTGATCGGAAGAATTGGCGATTGAACTGGAGTGATTGGCTGTATCCTCAGCTCCGTCCAGCAGCATTTTTGCCTGATTCTCCATGGATTTGGTCGACTGTGACATTTGCTCGGCCACGCTATCGACGCTTATCTCCAGTTTTTGCGCGAGTTCCCGCAGCAGGGTTGAACGTTCAGCAGCGGCAGATTCTTCGGCTTCCCGTTTCTGAATAATTTCCGCTTCTTTACGTTTTTCTTCCTCCTGAAGCCTTTTTTCTTCCCGAAGGGCTTTGTCTTTGGCCTCTTTCTCTTGTTCAGCTTCCAGCGCTTTTACCTGAAGGGCATTTTCCTTGAAGATCTGCACCGCTTGAGACATATCGCCCATATCATCCTTTCTGGATGTGCCGTTAATCTCTGTGCTGGTATCGCCTGCTGCGAGGGCTGTCATGGCGCTGGTGAGTTTGCTGAGCGGGCGCGTAATGATATGACTTAAGAGGAGAGCTGTCAGAAGAATGGAGACGATTAGGACGCTAAGCCCAACAACAAGCTGTGTGAACATATTGTCCTGCAGTTGACTTTCCATGCGAGCGAGGCTCCAGGTGAAGACTGCGTGACCCACAAATTTGCCTTTTGCATCATTGACAGGAATGGCAATTAACTGATGCTGGCCTTCAAGTCGCCGATAACTTTCTGTTCCGAGGAAAGTATCTTTTGATGAGATGAGCAGATCCTTCAGTCCTTTAAAGCCGAGGGTGGAGGAGGCGTATTCCGTAACAATCTTTCCAGACGTGTCAAACGTAAGGACATTCGAAAGGTCAGAGTGTTCTGCTTTGGCAAGATCCTCGTAGACTTCCACAATTTTCTTGGTTTTTTTCCAACGCAGTCCGCCGGACATCTGCTCTGCCATAAGTTCTGAAATAGTACCGTTGCTGGTGGTTGAAAGTGCCGTTAGGTCTGCTCTTTGTTTTTGAGCCCCGAGGGTAACCAGAGTGGCGGTACCGACAACAATAATGGCGAAGACAATCAGCAGAATTTTCCGGCTGACTGTAAAGCGTCTGTTCTTTGCTTTTGCCTCCCCCGCACCGGATGCAGGGGAGATATGTTTTTCTATATTACTCATGCTCTCTGCCTCTGATTGCAGAAAATGACGGACTTATTGAAGCTCTTCGACATTAACGCCAACAGTGACGGCGCCGATAACTCTGTTGGATGCCGGATCTACAATCGCGATGCTGACCTGGGACTGATAGGTTTGAGTAGAGTCATCAAACTCTACTTCGTCAATCAGGGTTCCGTCCGGACCTTTGCCGTAGGTTTTTTGAAATTTACCTTCGTCACCCTGCCAGTAGTCGGAGGTAATGTCGCTTTGACCTACATTCAGACCCTTCATATCCATCACGAAGATTTCCGTGTAGAGGCCGGCGGCTTCTTCTTTGACGGATTTTAGATAAGTTGAAAGGGGGTTGTTGAGGACGCCGTCAATCATCGGTTTGGCATCTGCCTGAGTTTCGGCACGCCACTGTTTGTCCAAGGCGTCAATGTTGCCCTGATCCATTTTTTCAGAAGCCGTGTTTTGCTTCTTGATGGCAGTAACGACCTGTTCAGAATGAGCCCATTCTTTGATTGACGTTGCAGCAAGTTTATTAAGAGCGGCGGAATATTCATTGGCGATTGCAGTAGCGCAAAAGAGGAATGACGTTGCAAAAGCCATTGAGGGAAGTATCTGTTTTTTCATTACAAATCCTCGATATAGAATCTGTGCCATTTTAAAGTAATGTGGCAAGTAAAAATTTGATCATCATAACTTTACTGGAAAATTCTAAATAATTTATTATTTCTAATTTTGTTTTAATTAATATTATTTGTGGATTTTAATACTATCCTCAAGTGTTTATTTTTTGAGAATTGTTTATTTTTATTATTATAATTAGGTGTGTTTTCGATTGTGTATGAATAAATTGTTTTCTCTATTCCATTGCATGAGCTAAGACTCAAAAGGCAAATAGCGCTTTATGTCGCGGGGAAATTCTGAATGCTTATACCAGGAGATAAAAGAGCATGCAGATCATGATTGATCAGCTAGAAGGCATTGTTGGAAAAGCTCATGTCCTTCAGGGTGCCGAGGTTACAGACCGGCACAGTCCTTATAGCCCTGATGCTTATGACGCCGGTTTACTGGTTCGGCCCGGCAGTGCTGAGGAGGTGGCGGCAATTTGCGCCCTTGCTCACCGATCGGGCGTGTCTTTGGTGCCTCATGGCGGTGTAACCGGCCTGGTGGAGGGTACCGCGAGCGAAAGCGGCAATATCATTCTCGGTTTTGAAAGAATGAACCGGATCTTGCGGGTTGATCCTGAACAGATGATCCTGGTGGCAGAAGCCGGGGCGAGCCTGGAAAGTGTTATTGCCGCCGCTGCTGATGTCAGGATGATGCCGGGTGTTGATATCCCTTCCCGCGGGTCCGCAACGCTCGGCGGTATGACGTCCACTAACGCTGGTGGTGTGCGGGTTCTCAGATATGGCATGATGCGGGAGAATATCCTCGGACTGGAAGCCGTTTTACCGGATGGGACTGTACTGTCTTCTCTCAATACACTGATGAAGAATAATGCGGGCTTTGATCTTAAGCAGCTTTTTATCGGTAGTGAAGGTCGCCTGGGGTTGGTGACAAAGGTCGCCATCAAATTACATCCCAAGCCGATCCAGGAAGAGACAGCACTGGTTGCCACCGACAGTTTCGAGACATTGATCAGACTTTTATCTCGCGCCCGTCAGGAAATCGGTGCCGACCTGCTATCCTTTGAAGCGGTTTGGCCGGAATATTATGATATAACAACATCGCAGCCCGGATTTGGCGCCAGGCCACTTGCCCTTGGCTCGGGGATTTTTGCTGTGATTGAAACAGCGCAATGGTCGGAGGGGGAGGAGAGCCGGTTAGAACCGTTTCTCGAGCGGGCCTTTGAGGCAGGACTTTTGGAGGATGCGGCTCTGGCAAAATCCGATAGTGAGCGGCAGGCCATCTGGCGGGCGCGGGAGGACAGCGACGCGGTTCTTCAGGCTTTTCCTTTTTCCCTGTCCTTTGATATTGGTTTTGAGTTGAAAGACATGAGCCCGTTTGCCGAAGAGTTGCGGGCGAAACTGACAGAGGCCCATCCGGAGCTGGAGCAGTTTTTCTTCGGCCATATGGGGGACGGTAATCTGCATATCATGGTGGGAGGACCAGAGGGGAAACGGGACGAGCGTCACAAGATTGAAGCATTGATCTATGAGACAGCCGGGCAATACCGCGGTAGTACCATATCGGCGGAGCATGGTATCGGTTTTGAGAAGAAAGCCTTTCTTGGTACGTCCCGCAGTGAGGCGGAAATTGCCTTGATGCAGAAATTGATTTTGACCCTTGGTGGGGGAATTAACGACGGTAAGGTGGTTTAGAACCTTCTATCGGGAAATAAAATATCAGATTTCCATAATAGAATAATTCGCGGCAGCAGCCGGCTGCTAGGCTCTTTCCGGAGCAAAACGGGAGGAAAGAGTGGAAATTGTTTTGATACATGGCGCCTGGCATGACGGGGATTTGTGGTCTGAGGTGGCGGAGCCGCTTCGCCGCGCCGGGCATATCGTTTATGCACCGACACTGGCCGGGAACGGTGCCGGTGATATTGACCGCACTATCGGGCATGCGGAGGCCGTTCAGTCTGCTGTGGATTTTGTTCTTGAGGAAAATCTGACGGATTTTGTGCTGGTCGGCCATTCCTATGGGGGATCCATTATTTCGAAAATGGCCGAGGCTTTTCCGGATAGAATTCGGCGGCTGGTATACTGGAATGCCTTTGTCCTTCAGGACGGCGAATCCGTTTCAAGCGTCAGCCCGCCCCATTACGGGCAGCTGATGGATGATATCGTGGCGTCCGGGGCCTATGGGCCGGGCG
>DIYE01000079.1 GCA_002428885.1 Alphaproteobacteria bacterium UBA6062 | reverse complement strand
CCGGCGGGAATTCCCGGACGCAGGGCTCTTTGTCCGCCACTCAGGGAACGGGTGAAAATTTTCTCGCCGTTGGAGCTTTCCCGGTCCGCAATCAGGGTTCGTTTCAACTGCTGCAGTCGCTGGCCATATTCCAGAATGCGGCATTCCTCAGCGAGGGAAATATTGATATTGCTGTCGGTTCCAATGCCAAAATGACCGCCTTCCGACAGAAAACCCCTGACTGGAAAGATTCCATCTCCCAAATTGGCTTCGGTCACCGGACATAATCCGACAACAGCCCCGCTCCGGGTTATGGCAGAGACTTCGGCGTCCGTTACATGGGTTGCATGTATAAGACACCATCGGTCATCTACCGCCACGTTTTCATAGAGCCATTCAACCGGTCGCTTTCCGGACCAGGCGAGACAATCCTCCACTTCCTTGACCTGCTCGGCAATGTGGATATGGATCGGCATATCATCGGTAACCACATCCGTCAGAGCGACAAGTTGATCTTTTGACGTCGCCCGCAGGGAATGAGGAGCAACACCGATATTGACAGATGCACCACCGAAATCCGCTATTTTCAGATCCGCGATCATTTTCAGGAAATCATCTGTACCATTGATAAATCGCCCTTGCCCCGGGCCAGGTGTCTGTGCACCAAAGCCGCTATAGCTGTAAAGAACCGGCAAGAGAGATAGATGGATACCCGTTTTTTCTGCAGAAGCAGCCAACCGCCTGCTCATCTCAAGCCTGTCCGAATAAGGCTCCCCACCCGCCTGGTGATGCAGATAGTGGAACTCCCCGACTGCTGTGAAGCCGGCCTTCAACATCTCCAGATAAAGCTGATCAGCAATCGCTTCGAAATCCTCCGGCGTAATGTGATGAAGAAACTCATACATGACGGCACGCCAGCTCCAGAAACTGTCATCACCGGGTCCCGCCACTTCACCAAGGCCGGCCATAGCCCGCTGGAAGGCATGAGAATGCAGGTTCGGCATGCCGGGCACGACGACCCCCTGATGTCGAACGGCGCCTTCCGATCCGGTCTCAGACTCAAGGCCGGCAATATGCCCGTCTTCCGAAACGGTCAGGAGAACATTCTTCTCCCATTTTCCACCAACAAACGCTGTTTCAAAAAAATGCTTGATCATCCTGCCAATCCTATCATAATAATTTGTATATACAATTTATAACACCATGAGGGAAGGAAAAATGCACGACATATCCTGGGACACTGTGTTCACCAATGTTCGCCTTGCCACCATGGTGACCGGCGGCGAGGCTTATGGACAGACGACGGCAGATTGCCTGGCGATCGAAGGCGATCGGATCGTCTGGATCGGTCGTCAGGCCGACCTGGCGACCGTCTCCCTGCACGATTCCTGCGATGTGGTGGATCTTGAGGGTCGCTGGATGACACCGGGCCTGGTGGACTGCCACACCCATCTGGTCTATGGCGGCAACCGGGCGGAAGAGTTTGAAATGGCCCTTAACGGCCTGTCCTATGAGGAAATCGCCAAACGGGGCGGCGGTATTATCTCTACCGTCAACGCTACCCGGGATGCCTCTGAAGAGGAACTGATCAAAGCCAGCACGCCGCGCCTCCTGGAAAGCCTGAAAGGCGGCGTTACCACCCTTGAGATCAAATCCGGCTATGGCCTGGATGTGGAAGACGAGATCAAGATGCTGGAAGTAGCGAAGCATCTGGGAGAAGAGAATCCGGTCAGGGTTCAGAAAACCTTCCTCGGCGCCCATGCCCTGCCACCGGAATTTAAGGAAGACAGCGACGGCTATATGGCCAAGGTATGCCAGACCATGCTGCCAACGGCCCACGCCCTCGGTCTTGTGGATGCGGTCGACGCTTTTTGCGAGAAGATTGCCTTCTCGGCGGAGCAAGTTCGTATCCTCTTCAAAAAAGCAGACGAGTTGAATATTCCCATCAAACTGCATGCGGAGCAGCTCAGTAATCTGCACGGCGCCGAGCTGGCTGCCAATTTTCAGGCCCTGTCTGCCGACCATCTGGAATATCTGGATGAAGCAGGCGTGAAAGCCATGGCAAAGAGCGGTACCGTCGCCGTTCTGCTGCCCGGAGCCTTTTACTTCCTCCGGGAAACAAAGTTGCCGCCGCTGGATCTGTTACGGCAACATAAAGTGCCGATCGCCCTCGCGACGGACTGCAATCCCGGCTCCTCACCTGTCACCTCACCGCAGCTCGTAATGAATATGGCGGCGATCTTCTTCCGCATGACACCGGAAGAGGCTCTTGCAGGCTTCACCCGCAATGGTGCCGAAGCCCTGGGACTTCTCGATCAAATCGGCACACTGGAAACCGGTAAACAGGCTGATCTCGCGATCTGGAATATCGATCACCCGGCGGAACTGACCTATCGGGTCGGCAGCGCACCGCTTTACAAACGTTATTTTGCAGGCCAGGCGGCCTGATTACAGTCAAGGAAGCACCATGACCGTTCACACCCTCACTATTACCCCGGGTCACATGACATTGGAAGATCTGCGTCTTCTCTATACCCATTCCTGCACCGTTACCCTGACCGGGAACTATTTAAAAACCGTCCGGCAGAGTGCTGAAACGGTCCAGAAGATTATCGATGAAAACAGAACCGTCTATGGCATTAACACTGGTTTCGGCCGTCTAGCCCAGGAAGTTATTCCAGCAGATCAGCTCGAACTCTTGCAGCAAAACCTGGTTCTTTCTCATTCAACGGGAACCGGCCCGCTCCTATCTGACAATATAGTCAGGATGATAATAGCCATGAAGGCCGCTAGCCTGGCTCGTGGTTTCTCTGGCGTGCGACCCGTGGTTATTGACGCTCTGCTGGCGCTGCTGGAACACGGTATTTATCCGGCTATCCCGGCCAAGGGATCGGTTGGTGCTTCCGGAGATCTTACCCCTCTCGCCCATATGACAGCCGCCCTTATGGGTATCGGCGAAGCAAGGGTTAACGGGCAGTTGATTTCTGCTGAGCAGGCGCTTGAAAATGCGGGTCTTTCTCCACTGGCTCTTGGTCCGAAGGAAGGACTTGCTCTGCTGAACGGAACCCAGGTGTCCACCACTCTGGCCTTGAGCGGCCTGTTTGAAACCGAAAAACTTCTGGCAGCAGCGACCCTGGCCGGCGGCCTGTCCCTGGATGCGGCGAAAGGCACCGACGCGCCGTTTGATTCCCGCATTCATGAGGTGCGTGGTCAACTCGGCCAGATCGATATGGCGACGGCCTACAGGGCCATCATCGACGGCAGTGAAATCCGCAAATCCCATGAGGATTGTGAGAAAGTTCAAGATCCTTACTGCCTGCGCTGCCAGCCTCAGGTCATGGGGGCCTGTCTTGACCAGATGCGAAACAGTGCGGATATCCTGCTCAGGGAAGCCAATTCCGTTTCCGACAACCCGCTGGTCTTTACCGATACGGATGATGTGATTTCCGGCGGCAATTTCCACGCAGAGCCGGTTGCCCTCGCAGCAGACACTCTGGCCCTGGTGATTGCCGAAATCGGCTCCATGTCGGAACGGCGGGTCGCCATGCTGATCGATACCACCATCAGCGGCCTTCCCGCCTTCCTGGTGAAAAATCCCGGTGTAAATTCCGGCTTTATGATCGCCCACGTGACGGCGGCTGCGCTGGCAAGCGAGAATAAGCAGCAATCTCACCCTGCATCTGTGGATACCATTCCCACCTCTGCCAATCAGGAAGACCATGTGAGCATGGCAACCCACGGGGCACGGCGCCTGTTGCGGATGGCTGATAACACCGCAGCGATTGTCGCCATAGAACTGCTGGCGGCGGCCCAGGGCATCGAGTTTCGCCATCCGCTGAAATCCTCCAAAGCGCTGGAAGAATTATTCGAACTGATCCGCGAGAAAGTCGCCGCCTATGATGAGGATCGGTTCTTTGCTCCGGACATTGAAGCCATCAAGTCCCTGGTGAAGAGCAGTGTCCTGCGGGATCGTTTTGCAGATTTTCTCCCTGCCACGATGAAAGTCTAAATCATGGCCGATATTTTTGATCTCAAACGCGGGGACAGCCCGCTCCTTCTTAGCCAGCCTCATCCGGGCATCTTGCTAAAAGACGGCATGCAGGCGCAGCTCACCGACGCAGCTTTACAGTTACCGGATACAGACTGGCATATTCCTGAGCTTTATCAGGAAATCGCCGACGATCTCTCGGCAACGATCATAACCGCCCGCTATTCCCGCTATGTGGCCGACCTTAACCGGGATCCGAGCGGTCAGTCCCTGTATCCGGGGCAAAGCGTCACCGGCCTCTGCCCGGTAGATCTGTTTGATGACGCACCGATTTACCGGGATGGACAGACACCATCCGATACGGAAGTGAATGACCGTCGCCAGGAATTCTGGCAACCCTATCACGATGCCCTGCAGGCTGAAGTTGACCGCCTTCATGCCAAATTCGGATATGTGCTGGTTTATGACTGCCATTCTATCCGGTCGATTGTTCCAAGGTTCTTTGAAGGCATCCTGCCAGACCTCAATCTCGGAACCGCGGATAACTGCAGCGCCGATCCAGACCTGGTATCAAAGCTGGGCGATGTGCTGGAAATCGGACAGCACAGCTATATCATCAATGGCCGCTTCAAAGGCGGCTATATCACCCGGCATTACGGTGCACCGGACCGCCACATCCACGCGGTACAGATGGAAATCGCCCAGAGTGCCTATATGGAGGAAAGTCATCCCTTCGCCTATGACGAAGCCAAAGCCTCCTCTTTGCAACCGACCCTGAAACACCTTCTGACGGCCATGCTGGACTGGGGCCGCCAGACCTATGATCATCGTTAAGGACACAGACCATGAGCAACAGAATTGATAACAGCCGCATCATCAAGGCGCCAACAGGACCGGAACTCTCCTGCAAAAGCTGGACGACGGAAGCACCACTTCGCATGTTGATGAACAACCTGGACCCGGATGTGGCAGAACATCCTCATGAACTTGTGGTCTATGGCGGGATAGGCCGCGCAGCGCGCAACTGGGAAGCCTTTGACCAGATTACCTCCTGCCTGAAAAACCTTGAGGAAGATGAAACCTTGCTGGTGCAATCAGGCAAGCCCGTTGGTGTTTTTAAAACCCATTCCAACGCGCCACGGGTTCTGATTGCCAATTCCAACATTGTCCCTCATTGGGCCAACTGGGAACATTTCAACGAGCTCGATAAAAAGGGCTTGATGATGTATGGCCAGATGACTGCCGGTTCCTGGATCTATATCGGCAGCCAGGGTATCGTTCAGGGCACTTATGAAACATTTGTCGAGGCTGGCCGACAGCATTTTGGCGGCGATCTGAAAGGCAAATGGATCCTGACGGCCGGTCTTGGCGGCATGGGCGGCGCGCAACCGCTGGCTGCTAC
>DIYE01000018.1 GCA_002428885.1 Alphaproteobacteria bacterium UBA6062 | reverse complement strand
CGTCTCCACTTTTCGGACCTTGAGACCAAACAGGATATTTTCTTCAACGGACAGATGCGGGAAGAGCGCGTAATTCTGAAACACCATGGAAACACTGCGCTTGGCGGCTTCCCGGTGGGTAACATCTTCATTGCCAATATAAATAGAGCCGGAGGTCACATCCTCAAGGCCGGCAATCATGCGCAGTGTTGTGGATTTTCCGCAGCCGGATTCCCCAAGAAGAACGGTCAGGCTGCCTTCCTCGACGGTGAAGGAGACGCCGTCCACGGCCGGCTCCCCGCCACCATAGCTCTTGACCAGATTATCAACAACAATTGTACTCATTACCCGTTTTCCATTTCTGCATGAATGATCCTGGTGCCTGCTTCCTCCAGCATCTTCTCCAAATCTTCCGGCAAGGCCTTGTCACAGAAGACATAGTCCACATCCGTGATATGTCCGCCGCGCACATGGGCAGGTCGATTGAGTTTAGTGTGATCCATGACCAGGAAAGATGTCCGGCAATTTGCCAGAATGGCGGAGCGCGCCATCACTTCCTCTTCATGGAAATCAAGAAGATGTCCGCTGGGATCCAGGCCGCCAATACCGAAAATACCGATATCTACCTTGTATTTCTCAAAGAAGGCGGAGGCTTCAGAACCAACGATATCCCGGTCCGAAGCCCGAATTTCGCCACCGGCGATATGAACTCTGCATCCTTCGAAACCAAGACAAGCCATGCCGACACTCAGGTTATTGGTCATCACCGTCAGATTTTTCTTACCCGCCAAAGCCTGGGCGACAATCTCCGGTGTGGTGCCAATACTGAACGCAAGAACGGAATTATCGGGAATATGCTGAACGGCCAGAGACGCAAGTTTTCGCTTGAGGTCAAGATTGAGAACCTGGCGGACGCCGTAGGCCAGATTGGCCATAACGGTCATAGGTTCAACCCCGCCGTGCCGCCGAAACAGAACACCCGCTTCTGACAGCTGGTTAATGTCCCTGCGTATGGTCTGGGTTGTCACCGCGAACCGCTCAGCCAGATCCTCGACGGATACAAATCCTTCCCGTCGGACCCAATCGGCAATTTCCGCTTTTCTCTTCTCCGGGTTCATCCATTTCCTCCCTGCCGGAATGGATACAGTTATTTTCATTTGAAAACAAATTACGGTTTTATGAAAATTTTGAGAAGGGGAAATTCATATAAATGAAACATTTTGTACCCTCTTTTGGGCCTGGAACAGTCAACATGGTGGAATCATTGAGACTTTTCATTTGAACATTAAACGGCCCGGTTGTTTTTCAAAAAACGCTTTTCCAGCAGAACAATTGCTGTAAGCTCTCCGTCACTGGAAGCCACTGCAAAAACAAGAATTGAAAAGGAGAGCAGATGCTTAATATCGTTGCCATCATCACCGCCAAGCCAGGCATGCGCGGCGCCGTTCTGGAAGCCTTCAATGCCAACGTCCCAGCCGTTCTTGCGGAAGACGGCTGCATTGAATATGCCGCCGTTGTTGACGCGGAAGGAATGGGTGGTTTTCAGGCGCGCCTGGGAGACGATTCATTTGCCGTCATCGAAAAATGGGAAAGCAAGGAAGCCCTGATGGCCCATGCCGTCTCCCCTCATATGAAAGAATATGGGAAGAAAACCAAAGATATGGTCGCGGACAAAGCGATTCACGTCCTGACGGCACCTTAAAGATACTCACAGGGCTGCTCTCAAGCAGCCCTGTCATAATTTCTATCCGTTATGACAGGCCAGCTCGCCATTCTTGAAGGCGTCAAAACTGCTGATCATATGATCCCTTACAGCGGCCCCGACCGCATCCAGATCCGGACGAGAGCGCAGGCGGATCTGATAATTCCCGGGGTCCCGGAAACCATCCTCTTCTGAAAGCCGGACAATCGGGTCTTCCAGAAAAGACTGCGGTGCAACGGCAACGGCGAGATCCGACAGAATAGCGGCCCGCTGTCCGACGATCGACGCTGTCATATAAGCCACCCGATAGGTTTTATTCATCTTCTCCAGGGACTGAACGGCTCCCGACCGCCAGGCACATCCGGTTTCCCACATGGCGACAGGCACCGGATTTTTCAAATGAGCACAGCCTCCCTTCATCCCAACCCAGACCAAGGGCTCTTCCAGCACAATCATTTCATTTTTGAGCAGCGGCTGATCAATATCGGCCGTCGTCATGGCCACATCGAGATCCCCTTCCGCCATTCGCTCAATGAGGCGCTCCGTCGTGTCGATCACCACATCCACCGTCACATGAGGATGACTGTCCGCAAATTTACGAAGGATGACAGGCAGGAGCCTGCTTCCGTAATCATCCGGTGACCCCAGCCGCACATTACCGGTCATCTCCGGCTCATGAAAGCGGGACATAATCTCATTATTGAGTGCCAGGATACGCTTGGCATAACCGAGCAGGGTTTCCCCGTCCGCTGTCAATGTAATGGACCTGGGTGCCCGGTTAAACAGGGACGCGTCCAACATTTCCTCCAACCGCTTGATCTGCATGGAGACGGCAGAAGGTGTCCGGTAAACCTGCTTCGCGGCCTTAGCAAAGCTACCGCTTTCGACAATGGCTACAAAGGTTTTCAGGAATTCCATATCCAGGCTGGCAAATACCTGGTCTTTGAGTTTTTGGGACTGAAGATTCATGGCGCCTCTTTCAGTTCAATAAAATTGAACAAAATCATCAAATCAATTCGTTTGATTGAAGCATAGAAATCCATAATTGTCTAGAGAACACGAAAGGCAGGAAGCCATCGCAAACGGAGTAAAACCATGTCACCTTCAGTATTCCGTAGACAGTCCGTCTCCTCATTTGACACCAAAAACCAGCCATCTCCGATATCGGGTCTTTGGCAATGGATTGGAGATAAACTGCAAGCCGCACATCAGAACCGCAGGAACCAGAGAACCTATAGCATGCTCCTTCAGAATGACGATTACCTGCTGCGGGATATCGGCATTAACCGGCACGATATTGAACGATTGGCTCGCTATAACGGGTCTATCGAAGCCGGGCGTGAGCTTGAAAAACTACGCTTAACGCAGGGCAGGCATCACGCTCGCTGATCCTCCTGCCCCCCTTTTCCTTTGAAAGATCCGCATCTGACACCGGTGCGGATCTTTATTTTTACATTTTACATATCGGCGCTCTTGATTTTATTTAGAATAATTCTAAATAGTAAAATGGAATCATTCTAAAGAGGAGCAGCGACATGACTGAAAAGCCCACTCTCACAACAAGTGCCGGAGCACCGGTCAGCGATAATCAGAACAGTCTTACGGCAGGACCGCGCGGCCCCGTACTGATGCAGGATTACCAGTTGATCGAAAAGCTGGCGCATCAAAACCGGGAGCGGATCCCGGAGCGGGTT
>DIYE01000089.1 GCA_002428885.1 Alphaproteobacteria bacterium UBA6062 | reverse complement strand
GGCGCGGGCGCCTATATCTGCGGTGAAGAAACAGCCCTTATTGAAAGCCTGGAAGGCAATAAAGGCCAGCCGCGACTGAAGCCACCATTCCCGGCCAATGTGGGTGCCTGGGGTTGTCCGTCTACCGTTAATAATGTCGAAAGCATTGCGGTTGGACCCGAAATTCTTCGGCGTGGTGCCGATTGGTTCGCCGGTCTGGGACGGCCTAACAATACAGGGACCAAGCTGTTCTGTATTTCCGGTCATGTGAACACACCTTGCAATGTTGAAGAGGAAATGGGTATTCCGCTCAAGGAACTCATTGAAAAACATGCAGGTGGCGTGCGGGGCGGCTGGGACAATTTGCTGGCCATCATTCCGGGCGGATCGTCCGTACCACTTTTGCCAAAGAGCATTTGTGATGACGTTCTGATGGATTTTGACAGTTTGCGCGAAGTGCAAAGCGGACTTGGTACTGCCGCTGTGATTGTCATGGATAAATCCACGGATGTTATCGCTGCGATTGAGCGCCTGTCTCATTTCTATAAACATGAAAGCTGTGGTCAGTGCACGCCTTGCCGGGAAGGAACCGGTTGGATGTGGCGGGTGATGCAGCGTCTGGTTTCCGGTGATGCGGAGCTAGAAGAGATCGACATGCTGATCGATGTATCCAAACGCATTGAAGGCCATACCATCTGCGCCCTTGGAGACGCTGCGGCGTGGCCGATCCAGGGTCTGATCCGTCATTTCCGACCGGTTGTGGAAGAACGGATCAAAAGCAAAAAAGCCGTGAAAGCGGCCTGATCGGGACACGGAGCGAAAAATGCCGACACTTACAGTAGACGGTGTAGAAATCACAGTCGAAAACGGGGCTACAATCCTTCAGGCCTGTGAGGAAGCAGGCGCTGAGATTCCGCGTTTCTGTTATCATGAGCGTCTGTCTATTGCCGGTAACTGCCGCATGTGCCTTGTGGAAATGGAAAAGGCGCCGAAACTGGTGGCGTCCTGCGCGATGCCGGCCGGTGACGGTATGGTGATCCATACCAACACAGAGAAGGTGAAAAACGGCCGGGAAGGGGCCATGGAGTTCCTTCTGATCAACCATCCACTGGATTGCCCGATTTGCGACCAGGGCGGTGAGTGTGATCTGCAGGATCAGTCCATGACCTACGGATCCGGTAACAGCCGGTATCTTGAGCATAAGCGGGCTGTTAAAGAAAAGAATATGGGACCGCTGGTCAAAACGACCATGACCCGTTGTATTCATTGTACACGCTGCGTCCGTTTCGTGACGGAAGTTGCCGGTGTCGATGATCTGGGCGCCTTGAACCGGGGTGAAAATACCGAAATTGTCACCTATCTGGAAGAAGCTCTGAACTCAGAACTGTCCGGCAATATCATCGATCTTTGCCCGGTTGGTGCTTTGACGTCAAAACCTTATGCCTTCACAGCCCGTCCCTGGGAACTTCGCAAAACGGAAAGCATTGATGTTCTGGACGCGGTTGGAGCAAACATCCGGATCGACTCCAAAGGACAGGAAGTCATGCGGATCATGCCGCGTTTGAATGAACACGTGAATGAGGAATGGCTGTCTGACCGGTCCCGGTTCTCTTATGACGGATTGAAACGCCAGCGTCTGGATACGCCTTATCTCCGTAAAGACGGCAAGCTTCAGCCGGTCGGTTGGTCCGAAGCTCTTACCGTCGTGGCTGAAAAATTAAACGATACGGATGCTTCAAAGATCGCAGCCATTGCCGGAGATCTGGCCTGTGCGGAAAGCATGAAAGCCCTCAAGGATCTTATGGATGCCTTTGAGGTCGCGAATATTGATTGCCGTCAGGACGGTGCCAAGCTGTCTGCAGCAAATCGCGCATCCTACCTTTTCAACACGACAATCGCCGGTATTGAAGACGCAGACGCGTTGTTGATCGTCGGATCTAATCCGCGGGTGGAGGCGTCTCTCGTCAATGCCCGGATCCGCAAACGCTGGAAAAAAGGGAATTTCCCTGTAGCGTTGATTGGGGAACAGGTTGATCTGACATATGCTCATGACTATCTGGGTGCCGGCGCGGCTACTCTTCAGGAAGTTGCAGGCGGTAAACATTCTTTTGCAGATATTCTGAAAAAAGCCGAACGTCCCATGATCATCGTCGGCCAGGGTGCATTGACCCGGGACGATGGTGAAGCTGTCCTCGCGCTTGCCAAAAAGATCGCAGATGATTTCGGCCTGGTGAAGGAAGACTGGAACGGTTTCAACATTCTACATACGGCCGCGGCTCGGGTTGCCGGTCTGGATCTTGGCTTTGTACCGGGTGATGGCGGTGAATCCGTTTCCGGTATCCTGGACGACGCTGCAGCGGGCGAGATGGACGTTGTTTACCTGCTGGGAGCTGACGAGATTGATACGGCCAAGCTGGAAAAAAGCTTCGTTATTTACCAGGGCAGCCACGGTGATGCCGGCGCTCACGTTGCAGATGTCATTTTGCCGGGGGCGGCCTATACGGAAAAAGATGCGCTCTGGGTGAATATGGAAGGTCGCCCGCAGCTTGGTAACCAGGCGGTTTATCCGCCTGGCGAAGCCCGGGAAGACTGGACGATTATCCGTGCCCTGTCCGAGCAGGCCGGGAAGACATTGCCGTACAATACGATTGGTGAGCTTCGCACAAAGATCGTTGAAGCGGCGCCGCATCTGGCGAATGTGGATCAGTTGACAGTGGCTGACTGGGGCGACTTCGGCAAAGCCGGGGCTCCGGCTGACGGAGCCTTCAAAAATCCGATTGCCGATAACTACCTGACCAACTCTATCTCGCGGGCCAGCGGTATCATGGCGGAATGCAGTGCAACCTTTGTTGCAGGCAGTGAAGAAGGGACCGGCACCAATGGTTGAGTTCTGGGATACATATTTGCTGCCGACACTGATTATTGTCGGAAAGATCCTGTTGATCGTGGTGCCCATGCTGGTCGCCATGGCTTACCTCACCTTGTATGAACGCAAGGTGATGGGGGCCATGCAGCTCCGGCGCGGCCCGAATGTGGTCGGTGTCTTTGGCCTGCTGCAGCCTTTTGCCGACGGTGCCAAGCTGTTCTTCAAGGAAACCATTATTCCGACAGGCGCCAACAAGGTTCTGTTCCTTCTGGCGCCGATGATCACCTTCTTCCTGTCGCTGATCGCCTGGGCGGTAATTCCGTTTGATGACGGCATGGTGCTGGCGGATATCAATGTTGGTGTTCTCTATCTTTTCGCCATCTCGTCTCTTGGGGTGTATGGCATTATCATCTCCGGTTGGGCGTCTAACTCACGCTATCCGTTTCTGGGAGCTCTTCGTTCCGCAGCACAGATGGTGTCTTATGAAGTATCCATCGGCTTCGTGATCATTACAGTTCTGTTGTGTGTGGGATCTTTGAACCTGAGTGATATTGTCCGGGCACAAGACGGCAGCTTCGGCATGTTCAGCTGGTACTTTGTGCCGCTCTTCCCGATGTTCATCATCTTCTTTATTTCTATCCTGGCGGAGACCAATCGGCATCCGTTTGACCTGCCGGAAGCTGAAGCGGAACTGGTGGCGGGCTATCAGACCGAATATTCCTCCATGGCTTTCGCCCTGTTCTTCCTGGGTGAATATGTGAATATGATCCTGATGTGCGGCATCTGTGTGGTTCTGTTCATGGGAGGCTGGTTGCCGCCGGTTGATATCGCACCGTTTAACTGGATCCCGGGTGTGATCTGGTTCGGTCTGAAAGTCGCATTTTTGCTGTTTGTCTTCATCTGGGTCCGGGCAACCTTGCCCCGCTACCGGTATGATCAGCTGATGCGTCTGGGCTGGAAGGTATTCCTGCCGATTTCCTTGTTCTGGGTTGTTGCAACCGCCGGTTTCCTTGTCGCGTTCGACATGGTTCCGGCTTAAGCGCAACGGGTATGTGTTCAGGGGCCGGTAAAGGCCGGCGCCAAGATAAATTTAGGTAAAAGG
>DIYE01000314.1 GCA_002428885.1 Alphaproteobacteria bacterium UBA6062 | reverse complement strand
ATCCCATGCCGACACAGAGTGTGATCGCCAGCCGGGTCTCGACGACCCGCGAGACGGTCGCCCGGGTTCTAGGTCAACTGGCAGGAGATGACCTTGTCCTGAAAAAGGGAAAGAATCTCTATCTGAAGGATAAAGAGGGTATTGAGGACTTTATCAGCAGTCTGGCGGTAACACCTGGCAATGTGCCTCGCTAGAGTCAGGCCTAGAGCGTTTTGTTTTTAATAAGAAGCATTTGATGGCAAAGCGCTCTAGTAATAAAACCTGTCCCTAGCTTTTGTGCCAGCGGCCTTCGAAGTCTTCCGGGACCAATAAATGGTGCGCGCCGAGGTCATTGACGTTGCGAACGCCGCAGAGGGCCATTGACGTATCGAGTTCCTTTTGGATCACGCTCAATGCGGTCGTAACGCCTTCCTTCCCCATGGCACCAAGACCATAGATATAAGATCTGCCAATGAAGGTCCCTTTTGCTCCCATCGCCATGGCTTTCAATACGTCTTGCCCGGAGCGAATTCCACTGTCGAGGTGAACTTCCAGTTTATCACCGACGGCATCAACGATAGGACGAAGCATCCGAATGGATGAAAGAGCTCCGTCCAGCTGACGTCCTCCGTGATTCGAAACTACAATTGCGTCGGCTCCGAGCTTGGCCGCCATTATCGCATCGTCTTCGTCCAGTATCCCTTTAAGGATGACTTTTCCATCCCATAGGTCCATGAGTTTTTCGATCTTTTTCCAGTCAAGTGACTGATCAAACTGCTCTGCGGTCCAGGCACCCAAGGCAGAATTGTCTGAGATCCCTTTTACATGGCCTATAATATTGCCCAAATTTCGCCGTTTGGCAGAGAGCATTTCAACACCCCAGCGCCATTTGCTTGCGATATTGACGAGAGTTTTTGGAGAAAGCTTAGGAGGAGCTGACAAGCCGTTTTTAAGGTCTTTGTGCCGTTGCCCTAATATCTGTAAATCCAATGTGATGACAAGCGTAGAACAGCCTGCATCCTTGGCACGCTGAACAAGCCGTGTAACGAAATCCATATCCTTCATGGTATAGAGTTGAAACCAGAAGGGTTTGTTTGTCGCTTCCGCTACATCTTCTATTGAGTTGATGGACATCGTTGAAAGTGTATAGGGAACACCGAATGTTTCAGCTGCTTGCGCCGCTTTGATTTCTCCGTCAGCATATTGCATGCCTGTCAACCCGACAGGCGCCAGAGCGACAGGCATCGAGACATCCTGGCCGATCATTTGTGACGCTGTTGATCGGTTTGTCATGTCTACCGCAATACGTTGCCGTAGTCTTAGCTTTTCAAAATCCGTCGTATTTTCACGAAATGTCTGCTCTGTCCAACTGCCGCTTTCCACATAGTCGTAGAACATGCGAGGTACGCGTTTTTCATGGAGCCGCTTCAAGTCTTCGATATTTGTAATTACTGGCATTGGATTTTTCTTTAGTTTCTTTGCACACAGCTTGAGATCTGTTGCTAATCATGATTGTTTCATGCAGCATTGTCCATCCTATTGCTAAGCCGTTTCAAACGGCAGTTGATGTACTGCCGGGTAAGGGTATGGATTACCGTATGATGTTGAAAGTGGTCGCCCGGAAAAATGCTCAGGTGAGGCTTCTAAGCCAATTTTCTATTCCTCTGGCAGCAGCAATGCCCGTGCTAAAACAGGCTTGCAGCAGATATCCGCCTGTCGGAGCATCCCAGTCGATCATTTCTCCGGCGGCAAACAGGCCCGGATATCTTTTTATCATGAGCTGATCGTCAAATTCGTCCATCTGTATGCCGCCGGATGTACTGATGGCCTGGGAAATCGGTCTTGGCGTATTGACTTTGACAGGCAAGGCCTTGATGAGTGTCGCCAGAGAGCCAGGATCCAAGGGTAGGGGGCGACCCCCAAGCTCGTTGAGCAGAGCTGTTTCAAGGTTAGAGAATTTCAGGCGTTTTCTAAGGAAGCTCGACAGGCTTTGTTTGCCTCTTGCCACTGAAAGACGGTTTGCAATTTCTTCAAGGGTAAGATCGGGCCTTAAATCCAGACTGGGAATGGCATGGCCCATTGTGTCGATAGCGACGACCAAAGACCGGCTGAGAGCGTAAACAGCGCCGCCTTCAAGCCCATACTGGGTTAGAACGGCGTCCCCTCTTGCGGTTTCTTCATTAAGAGTGAGGCCAATATTCTTGAGCGGTTCGCCTTCAAACCTGCTCATGTGATCCGACCAGGAGATATCGAAGCCGCAATTCATGGGCCTGAAAGGAGACAGAGAGATATCTTTGTCCTGAAAGCCGGCAGTCCAGTGTCCGGTTGCACCGAGATGAGGATAGCTGGAACCGCCAAGGGCGAAGAGGATCGCATCAGCCTGAACAGAGTGTCGCTGTCCGTCTTTATTTTCCAGGATTGGCTGCATCTGATCATTAAAGCCCTGAAAACTGTGGCGTAAATGAAAAGTGACCCCATCATTGGTGAGCTTTTTGGTCCAGGCACGCATAAGGGCGGTCGATTTCATTTCCTTTGGAAAAACCCGGCCGCTGCTGCCGACAAATGTTTCAATACCAAGATCATCCGCCCAGGTGCGAAGATCAGTCGGGGTGAAACGGCTGAGATGAGGTGTCAGGAATGCTTCTGCCCAGCCATATCGTTTTCTGAACTGAAAGCTGTCTTCACTATGGGTAAGATTAAGACCGCCGCGGCCGGCAATCAGGAATTTCCGCCCGACTGAAGGCTTTTGTTCATACAGATGAATATCATACCGCTTGAGAGCGCTTAAAAACTGGGCTGCGATCAGGCCGCTCGGACCACCGCCGATAATAGCGATCCGCTGGATGTCGTTTGGCATGGGACGTTACCAACTTCTGATGTGGCTTATTTCTTGCCGTACATATCTTCCGGTGAAACCTCTACCTCACTATTGATCTGCAGGCCGTCTTCGTTGACCGTATTATAGAAGCAGTTCCGCCGACCAGTATGACAGGCGACGCCCGTCTGGTCGACCAGCAGGAGAATGGTATCACCGTCGCAATCAATACGGAATTCCGTCAATTTCTGAACATGACCGGAACTTTCCCCCTTGCGCCACAGGGATTGCCGAGAGCGGGACCAGTAACAGACCTGGCCGGTTGCCAGTGTCTCTTCAATGGCTTCCACATTCATCCAGGCCATCATCAGGACTTCACCGGTATCATGTTGCTGGGCAATCGCCGGAACAAGACCGTTGCTGTCGAACTTAAGAAGGGATTTGAAATCTTGATTCATAACATGTGTCTCAGGACCATTGAAAAGCCGATTCGCAAAAGAACAGATCCTATATTCTATTTAACTGCGTTAAACCGGTCAAATCCAGCACTGAGATCGGATATAAGATCGTCAGTGCTTTCCAGGCCAATATGCAGGCGGATCAGTGGATTCGTATTATCCCATTTGGTGGCAGTCCGATAACTGGATGGGTCAGCATAGATTACCAGACTTTCATATCCACCCCAGGAATAACCCATTCCGAACAATTCAAGGTCATCCATAAAAGCGGCAACAGCCTGCTTTGAAGATGCTTTCAGGCGGAAAGAAAATAAGCCGGAAGCACCCAGGAAATCGCGTTTCCACAGATTATGACCGGGATGATCCGAAAGGGCGGGGTGCAGAACAGAATGCACTTCATCCCGGCCTTTCAGCCATTCAGCGATCCGGATGCCGTTTTCCATATGCTGCTTAAGTCTGACGGAAAGGGTCCTTAAACCCCGTTGGGCCAGATAGACATCATCGGGTCCCGCTGTCTGACCTGCCAGATTGGCGCCTGCCTGAAGGGTTGACCAGTGTTCTTCCGAAGTTGTGACAATGCCCATCATCACGTCGGAATGGCCGACAATATATTTTGTGCCCGCCTGAATGGAGACATCCACGCCATGATCAAAAGGCTTGTAAAAAAGCGGAGAGGCCCAGGTGTTATCCATCATAACAATGGCGCCCGCTTTATGGGCAATATCCGCAATCGCAGGGATATCCTGCATTTCAAAGGTCTGTGAGCCAGGTGATTCTACATAAACGATCCGGGTGTTAGGGCGGATCAGATCTTTAATGCCAGTTCCAATAAGCGGATCATAATAGGTGACTTCAATGCCAAATCGGCTGAGGACCTGATCGCAGAAATTACGGCTTGGGCCGTAAACACTGTCCGTCATTAACAGGTGATCACCGGCTTTTAGGAAGGACTGCATAGCATGTGCGCAGGCAGCAAGCCCCGACGGAAATACCTGACTGCGATAACCGCCTTCCAGCTCGGCGACGGCATCCTCCAAAGACCAGGTGGTTGGTGTGCCCATCCGGCCGTAAGAGACAACCTGCTTTCCTTCGGCTCTTTCCTTGTGACGCTGCTGAAGCTCCGCGAGAGACGAGTAGAGGATGGTCGATGCATGATATACGGGTGCGTTTACAATTCCGAAATTAGCTTCCGGATCCCGTCCTGAGACCACCAGTTTCGTTTCGTCTTTCATGTTACTCTCCAACTTGCTAACACACTGTTCCGGCAAGGCATGAATATAGGATTGCGCTGGGAGAGGGAAGGATGAAATTTTATTATTTAAGCCCTCAAAATTTCCACTCATTCACACATAATCTGAAATTTTCCGTTGACGGTCGGGGCAAAAATATTATCGTCAATAGGTGTGAGGCCATAATTTGGGAAAACTGGCCTCCCGTTGGTTTAGACCAACAAGTACTTCCGGAGATTACCGGAATACGAGATTGATATATAAAATAGACAGGAAGGTATTTTATGAAAAAGGCGAGCTTTGTTGCTGTCGCTACAGCAGCTACATTCATGGCCGGTGCGGCGACCGCAGGGACCTTGGATGACGTAAAAGCAAAAGGCTTTATTCAATGCGGCATCACAACCGGTCTTGCCGGTTTTGCTGCTCCGAACGACAAAGGTGTCTGGGAAGGCTTCGATGTTGATTTCTGCCGGGCTATGTCAGCTGCGGTCTTCGGTGATCCGAACAAACTGAAATACACGCCGACAACGGCTAAAGAGCGTTTTACAGCTCTGCAGTCCGGTGAAATTGATGTTTTGGCTCGTAACACCACATGGACATTCAGCCGTGATGTGAATCTCGGCTTTGAATTCGTTGGTGTAAACTACTATGACGGTCAGGGCTTCATGGTGAAGAAGTCCCTCGGCGTTAAGTCCGCCAAGGAACTTGATGGTGCCCGCGTCTGCTTGCAGTCCGGTACGACAACAGAACTGAACCTGGCCGATTATTTCGCAGCCCAGGGCATGAAATATGACTCAGTCCTCTTTGATACGGCTGACGAAGTTCGTGAAGCTTACATCAAAGACACTTGCGACGTTTACACAACGGACCAGTCTGGCCTGTATGCTCAGCGTTCAGTGATTGCCGATCCGGAAAATCACGTTGTTCTGCCGGAAATCATTTCCAAAGAGCCTCTTGGCCCGCTTGTTCGTCATGGCGACAACAATTGGGGTGATATCGCCCGCTGGACATTGAACGCCTTGATTATCGCTGAAGAGCTGGGTGTTACCCAGGCAAATGTCGATGAGATGAAAAACTCCAAGAACCCGAGTGTACAGCGCCTTTTGGGTACATCCGGTGATCTTGGTAAGCAGCTTGGTCTGGACGCAGCCTGGGCTTATAACGCCATTAAAGGTGTTGGTAACTACGGCGAAGTTTTCGCCAAGCACCTGGGCGAAGGCACGTCTCTGAATATTTCTCGTGGCCTGAACGAGCTATGGAGCAAAGGCGGCATCCTGTATGCACCGCCGGCACGCTAAGAGCGACTAGCTGATTTAAAAGAGTGTGTGTCTCACTAGGGGCATACACTCTTTTTGCTTGGGGCTTCGCGTTTTGAGTAAGTCGCCCTAAATATTTAAGTAAAGCTACTCCCGGAAGGAGCCGCCTTATGTCTGTTGACGCAACTGCTCAACAACAAGGAGCTGGAGTTAGCCTATTGAGAGATCCGAAGGTACGTGCCGTCTTCTTTCAGGTCCTCGTTATAGTCTTATTTGCAGCCTTTGTTTTTTACGTTGGTAACAACACAATCGTTAATCTTGAGAAGCGTGGTATCGCCTCAGGTTTCGGTTTTCTTTCTCAACCGGCGGGTTTTGGCATCGGTATCGTGGTCTTTATGGATTATGTTGCCCAGACCTCCACACATGGTGATGTCCTTATTATCGGCGTCATCAATACCCTGACTGTTTCACTATCCGGTATTATTCTCGCGACAATTCTGGGTTTCTTTTTTGGCGTCCTGAGGCTTTCCAAAAACTGGATCGTCAATAAGATTGCCACCGTCTATATTGAGGTCATCCGGAATGTACCGTTGTTGGTGCAATTGCTATTCTGGTATTTTGCCGTATTGAGTGTGCTGCCGGTCGTCCGGGACAGCATCAAGATTGGTGATAATCTGATCATCAATAACCGTGGGGTTTATTTCCCCAGTATCATTCCCGAGAGCGGATTTGCGATTATTCCTGTTGCTTTTGTTATTGGCATTATTGCCAGCATCTTTATGAGTAAATGGGCACATAAGCGACAAGACGAAACTGGACAGCAGTTTCCTGTGTTTTTTGCATCTGTTGGTTTGATTCTGGGTTTGCCAATCATCGCGGCTCTGATTTCCGGCCTTCCGTTCGGTTTCGAATATCCGAAAGCAAGTCGCTTTAATATCGGCGGTGGCTGGGTTCTGGAGCCAGAATTTCTGGCGCTGCTCATAGGACTTTCAATCTACACCGGTGCTTTCATCGCTGAGATTGTCCGTTCAGGTATTAACGCGGTCAGTCATGGCCAGACGGAAGCGGCTCACTCACTGGGTATTCGCCCGAATATCACCATGCGACTGGTTATCCTTCCGCAGGCTTTGCGAGTCATTGTCCCGCCACTGACCAGCCAGTATCTGAACTTGACCAAGAACTCTTCTCTGGCAACAGCGATCGGCTATCCGGAAATCACTGCGATTTTTGCCGGTACGTCTCTGAACCAGACAGGACAGGCCATTGAGATTATTGCCATGACCATGGCTTTCTATCTTTCGATCAGCCTGCTGATTTCCATGTTTATGAACTGGTACAACAAACGTATCGCACTGGTGGAGAGGTAAGTTATGGCTATTGTAAAAACTGAACGTCATCCTGAACTGCCGCCACCAGCGTCTCAAACAGGTGTTGTCGGCTGGCTACGGGAAAATCTGTTCTCAAACTGGCTTAGTACTTTCCTGACTGTCATTTCCATTTATGTGGTCTGGCAGGCAATGAGTACGCTGATCAATTATGCGATTATTGATGCAACATTTGTCGGGACTACTCGGGAAGACTGTACCGGTGCAGGGGCTTGCTGGGTCTTTATTAAAGCCCGGTTTGGTCAGAATATGTATGGCTTCTACCCGGAAGCTGAACGTTGGCGCATCAATGTCGGTTATGTGCTGGGTGCCATCGGACTGTTCCTGGTACTGTCAGACTATATCAAGAACAAGAAATGGCCGGCGATTTACCTGTTCGTGATCTACCCGGTGGTCTGCTACTTCCTGTTTTATGGCGGGTTTGGTTTGGAAAAGGTTGAAACCTCTCAGTGGGGTGGCCTGTTCCTGACACTGGTTCTGGCATCTGTTTCCATCTTTGTGGCCTTGCCGCTGGGTATCGTTCTGGCGCTGGGCCGCCGGTCGGATATGCCGGTTGTTCGCATGGTCTGTGTCGGTTTTATTGAACTGATCCGTGGTGTTCCGCTAATTACCGTGCTCTTTATGGCTTCCGTAATGCTGCCTCTCTTCCTTCCGGAAGGACAGAATTTTGACAAGCTTGTTCGCGCACTGGTCGGCATGTCTCTCTTCTCCGCCGCTTATATGGCTGAGGTGGTGAGGGGTGGTCTGCAGGCTATCCCGAAAGGACAGATGGAAGCCGCCAAGTCTCTAGGACTTGGATATTGGCAGTCCATGGGTTTGATCATTCTGCCGCAGGCCCTCAAGATTTCCATTCCGTCCATCGTGAATACCTTTATCGGTCTTTTCAAAGATACGACTCTGGTACTCATCATCGGGCTACTGGATCTGTTGAGTGTGATCAAAGCGGGTACGACAGACAAAAACTGGCTCGGGATGGCTACGGAGGGTTACCTCTTCGTTGCGGCCGTTTTCTGGGTGTTCTGTTTTGGTATGTCACGTTACAGCATCTGGTTGGAGAACAAACTCCATACCGGGCATAAAAGATAGGAGGCAGGCAAATGAGTGAAGCTGCCATGCAGAAGACAGATAACGATGTCGCAATCCAGCTCATCGGAATGCACAAATGGTATGGTGAGTTCCATGTGCTGAGAGACATTAATCTCAGTGTGGAACGCGGCGAGAAAATTGTGGTTTGCGGACCTTCGGGTTCCGGTAAATCCACCATGATCCGCTGTATCAACCGGTTGGAGGAACATCAGCAAGGCCAGATTATCGTTGACGGTATTGAACTGACCAATGATGTGAAGAAGATTGACGAAATCCGTCGTGAAGTGGGGATGGTATTCCAGCACTTCAACCTCTTCCCGCATCTGACTGTTCTTGAAAATTGCACGTTGGCGCCGATCTGGGTTCGTAAGATCCCGAAGGAAGAAGCCGAAGCAACAGCCATGAAGTTCCTGGAGCGGGTGAAGATCCCGGAACAGGCGCTGAAATATCCGGGACAGCTATCCGGTGGTCAGCAGCAGCGTGTGGCAATTGCCAGATCGCTGTGCATGAACCCGCGGATCATGCTGTTCGATGAACCGACATCGGCGCTGGATCCGGAAATGATTTCGGAAGTTCTGGATACGATGATCAGTCTTGCAGAAGAAGGTATGACAATGATCTGTGTGACCCACGAAATGGGCTTCGCGAAGACTGTGGCGGACCGGGTGATCTTTATGGATGCCGGTGAGATTATCGAGCAGGCGCCACCGCAGGAATTCTTTGATAATCCTCAGAGTGAACGGACCAAACTGTTCCTCTCGCAGATCCTGCATAACGGTTGATCAGATCAGAAAGACCAGAAAAAAGCCCCGGTAGAAATGTCGGGGCTTTTTACTGAAACAGACGAATAGAACCTGACTCTAGCTACCCGAATTCAGGCTCCGCCAGTATTTGGTATTGAGTTTACCGATCAGTTGGTCATGGGACGAACCCAGGCACTGGCGCAAAGACCAGAAACCGACCTGGGTTTCGTAGTCGCATTGCCGAACAGCTTTTCTGGCAAGACCGACAGCTTCACTGGAGTAACCGGAAGAAGTTGCCGTTTTATCAAAATATACAGTTGCCGATTTTCGTTGATCGAGCTCTGCACGCCCCTTGGAAGGCAGAGCGTTGAGAGCCAGATTGACCAGGCGGGCCGCATCAGCCCGATCGGTGTTGCCGTCGACCATCCGGCTGGCCAGAGGTCTTAAGGAACCTGTCGCGATCAGGATATCGCTTTCAGTCTGAGGTTTGGTGTCGTTGGCGACCGGAACCGGGATGGCTGTCGCACCTTCCGGGACCGAGACTGATAACTGTTTATAATCCAGGTCTCTCAGGCGGGTTTCCCTGATGGAAATTCGGACTGCCGAGTGACCCCGTGCCGCCTTGATTTCATAAGGTAACGAGGAAATATCGATCTTGCTGCCCTTGCTATCAGTGAGCGACAAGGCCAGTTTTCTGCTTTCATGTAAATAATAGGCTGTCCCCATCTGAGGGGAGGCACGATGTTCCTGCAGGCAAATGGCCGTCAGTTCCGCGGTGCATTCTCCTTTTTCACAGAGGAGAGGAACCGGCAGGTCTGTAGAGGCTATTGCCAGTATTTGCGGGGCCGCAGATGCCGAAAAAGAAAGCCCGGCTGCGGAAGCAAACCCAATAAACAACGCGGGCATACGGATCGTGAAAGGTATCCTGTTGAACATGCTTGTCACTCCGGCTGTAAATATTACATTAGAATATTCTTATGATTTGAAGCCGTCAAGTGACGTAAAAAGGGAGTTTAACCGGTAAAGGACAATTTTCTGGCGCATGGTAAAAAAACTGTTAAAATACCCGTAAAAATAAAAAAACAATGTGCGTTGAAGGGAAGCAGCATGACGTACGGGACGGTAATTTTATTGACACAGCTTTTCGCTGTATCACTCGGTGGTCTATTTGTGTGGGGTTTCATGGAAACCCGAGGGCTTGCCTCCTGCATGGGGGATAGCCTATCGCTCTGTATCATGGAAAATGCACTTTTGACATTTTTTGTCATTGGCACAGGGGTTACCCTGGCCTTTGCGCTCTTCCTGTTTAAGGCTTACAGAGAAAGGTAAATTATAAACGATCTTCCGGTTAAGGATTATTCATCTTCAACCGGGTCGATCAGAACTTCTCTCTGGCGGTACGGGAAATAGCCGAAACGCTGATAAAGAGGGAGAGCTTTGGGATGATCCAGCGTACAGGTATTGACCGTTACGCTGTCAGGGTTTCGGAGCCATGCCTGCTTGATAGCCCAGTCCAGGAAGTAGGGGCCGAGTTTCATGCCAATAAATTCGGGCATGATACCGAAATAGGCGAGGTCGACGGCACCCGGAAATTCCCGAAAATTCAGTTCCGCATACCCTGCCGGAACACCCCGGATATAGAGGACGTAAACTTCGGTGTCCTTATCTTCCAGAATGTCTTTCAGTTCATCATCGGTCAGTTTTTTTCGGTCCGTCCAGGCCCAGTCCCGACCGACAGCGTCATACAGGAAACGATAAAAGGAAACCGTTGATTTTTCCGCTTTCTGAATAGAGTGAGGAATGGCGGGCGCCGGAATAGCCTGAAGTGTTGGTTTCTCCAGCATTTTTAGATAGGTGATGGTAACCGGCCACAGACCATCCTGATTGGGTTCGGGTTTTCGTTTGATCGGCATCAGACGGCACCGCTGGAAAGTGGCATATCTTTATCGAGTCCCCATTCCGTCCAAGATCCATCATACACAGCGACCTGACGATGACCAATCATGTGAAGGCCGAAGGCCAGCACGCAGGCAGTGATCCCGGAACCACAGCTTGTAATAACAGGCTTGCTGCGATCAATGCCGGCTTCGTCAAACAGGGTCACCAATCGGTCTGCAGAGACCAGTGTACCGTTATCATTGAGAAGCTCGTTAAAAGGGAGATTGAGTGAAGAAGGAATGCGGCCGCTCCGCAGTCCCTCTCGAGGTTCCGCTTCACGTCCTTCAAACCGTCCACTGGAGCGGGCATCCAGCACCTGCTCCTTGGCGGTTTCAATATTACGGCGGACTTGTTCTTTGTCCCGTACCATCAGGCTGTTGACGCGCGACGTGAAGTGTTTTTCGCCGGGACGATCCGGAAAGTCACTGATCGGTCGTTCCTCTTCCTGCCATTTTGGCAGGCCGCCATCCAGAATGGCGACATCATTATGTCCGAACAAGCGGATCATCCACC
>DIYE01000200.1 GCA_002428885.1 Alphaproteobacteria bacterium UBA6062 | reverse complement strand
CGCCAGAACCCGACCGCCAAGCCGGTGCGGTAATGTGGCATTTCCGGCGGTATCCAGAAGTTCGCCGGCACTGATCATTTCTTCCGAACTGACCAGTTCGGCGACCACCATGGCAACGGTCTGAAGAGCTTCTACCTCTTCTTCCGTGTAGTGGCGCATTGTTCTGTTCTGAACAACCAGCACGCCTATGACACGGCCGCCGCGCATAATGGGAGCACCCAGCAGGGAATGATATTCTTCCTCGCCGGTTTCCGGGCGATAGGCAAATTGCGGATGCGCCTGGGCATCAGACAGATTGAGAGGTCGGGCATGGGCGGCGATATCACCGACAAGACCTTCACCGACCCGCAATCTCGTATGATGAACCGCTTCTTTTTTAAGACCTTCTGTCGCAAAAAGCTCCAACACATCGCCGGCCCGCATGAGATAACAGGAACACACCTCGGCAATCATATTGGAGGCAATCAGGCCAACAATTGTCTGCAGGCGGAGTTCAGCATCCCCTTGTCCCGCCATCACCCTCCGGAGTTGGCGGAATAGAATTCTCGGGCCACTGACTGCAGCGCTGCTCATCTATCCAGTTGCCTTCCTGTCAGCAAGACTTAGAGTGTAATGCTCTAAACGAAACTCTCCGCTGCTTCGCTGACCAGTTCCTGCAGGATTTCTGCAGTTGATTGCTCTTTCTTGACCATACCAACACTCTGACCAGCCATGACGGAGCCATATTCAACATCACCGTCAATCACCGCCCGACGCAGGGCACCGGCCCAGTAATGCTCAATTTCCAGCTGGGCGCTTTCAAGGTCCAGCTCACCGGCCTTGTATTTTGCGATAACCTCATGCTGGGTCTCTATAAATTTGCGACCGCCTTCGTTATTCAAGGCCCGAACAGGGATAACCGGAAACTGCGGATCCACTTGGACTGTCGTCACCGCATCACGGGCACTGGCCCGAATAAAGGCTTTCTTGAAGTCCGGATGAGCAATGCATTCAGTCGCGCAAACAAACCGTGTCCCCAGTTGGCAACCAGAGGCACCCATCCGGAGGTAATTGCTAATGGCTTCCCCCCGAGCGATACCGCCTGCCACGAAAACCGGCACATCTTTAATATGTGGCAGGATTTCCTGCGCCAGGACACTGGTGGAAACAGGTCCAATATGACCGCCGGCTTCCATACCTTCAATGACAATAGCATCTGCACCGGATCTGATCAGCTTCTTGGCCAGCGCCAGGATCGGCGCGAAACAGATATTCTTTGCGCCACCTTCCTTGATTCTGGTGATGGTTTCCCGTGACGGCAAGCCTCCCGCCAGAACGATATGACTGACGTTATTGGCAAGACAGATGTCAACAAGCGCATCAAGGTCCGGATGCATGGTAATCAGGTTGACCCCGAACGGTTTAGTCGTCAGGGCTTTTGTCGCCTTGATCTCAGCATCCAGAAGATCCGGTGTCATCGCCCCGCAGGCTATCACGCCAAAACCGCCGGCATTGGAAATCGCCGCCACCAGATTTCGGTCGGAAACCCAGGACATGGCACCGCCAAGGATCGCATATTCGGTACCCAGGAACTCGCATCCTCGGGCCCAGGCTTCTGTCAGTTTCTGAAGCCCTTCTGTCTTAATATCAACGCTCATTTTGTTCAGGCTGCATCCAGATTAAAGGCGGAATGTAACGTTCTGACGGCCAATTCGGTATATTCTTCCGCCAACAGAACACTAACCTTGATTTCAGAGGTGGAGATCACCTGAATATTGATCCCCTTTTCAGCGAGGGCAGCAAACATGGTTTGTGCGACACCCGCATGACTTCGCATACCCATGCCGACGATGGATACTTTCACCACGTCGGGGTCAGGAACAATCGCCTTGCAATTAACGTTGCCTTTGAGGCCTTCAAGAACCTTCATGGTCGGATCGATATCGTTGCGGCCCACAGTGAAAGTGAGGTCGGTCGCTTTACCGTCTTCGGATACATTCTGCACGATCATATCCACATTGACATGTGCGTCCGCCAGCGCGCCGAACACCAGGGCTGCAACACCGGGCTGATCATTTACCTGCTGCAGAGTAACCTTCGCTTCATCCCGTGTATAGGTTACGCCACTCACTACTTGCTGTTCCACAATGTCATCCTCATCAACAACCAATGTTCCGGGCAGATCTTCAAAACTGGACAAGACCTGTAATTTCACCCGATGCTTCATTGCCATTTCAACGGAACGGGTTTGAAGGACTTTGGCGCCCAAAGACGCCAGTTCCAGCATCTCCTCATAGGTAATCCTATCAAGTTTGGAGGCTTTTGTCGCGATGCGGGGATCCGCCGTGTAAATACCATCCACATCCGTGTAGATATCGCACTGATCGGCATCCAGTGCCGCCGCAAGGGCAACCGCTGACGTATCCGATCCGCCCCGTCCGAGCGTCGTAATCCGGTTATCCTCCGCCAGGCCCTGAAAGCCGGCGCAAACAGCGACCTGCCCATCCGCAAAACGGCGAATAATATCCGAACAATCGATATTCTCAATGCGGGCGGCGCCATG
>DIYE01000209.1 GCA_002428885.1 Alphaproteobacteria bacterium UBA6062 | reverse complement strand
TATTTTTAAGAAACCAACACTGGCAATAGGCTTGTGTAACAAATCTTTCATTTTTACCCGGATTTTTGAAATATGACGTCTTCGCTCCCCCTCGACGGTATTCGTGTGATCGAGATGAGCCATATGGTTATGGGGCCTGCCTGCGGGATGATCCTCGTGCAACTTGGGGCGGAGGTTATCAAAGTGGAGCCGCCCAAAGGGGACAAGACACGGGATCTGCGGGGAATGGGAACGTCCTTTTTCCCGCTTTTTAACCGGGGCAAGAAGAGTGTTGTTCTTGATCTGGGCAAACAAGAGGATCAGCAGAGTTTTCACAAACTGCTGTCAACGGCGGATGTTTTTCTTGAGAATTTCAAGGATGGGAATCTGGCCCGCCAGGGACTGGATGCAGAAGACCTGCAAAAGCGATATCCGGAACTGATTATTGCAGGACATAAAGGCTTTCTGTCTGGTCCTTATGAGCATCGCCCTGCGCTGGATGAGGTGGTGCAGATGATGACCGGTCTCGCCATGATGACCGGATCGAGGGACCGGCCGCAGCGCGTCGGATCTTCTGCCAACGATATTATGGGTGGCATGTTCGGCGTGATCGGCATTTTGTCGGCGCTTTTGGAGAGAGAGAAGACCGGTAAGGGTAAGAATATCCGGATCGGTCTTTTTGAAAACTGCCTCTTTATGGTTGCCCAGCATATGGTGCAATTCGATATGACGGGTATTCCATCGACGCCCATGCCGGAACGTACTCATGCCTGGCCGGTTTATGATATCTTCTCGACGGCAGACAGACAGAAAATTTTTATCGGTGTGGTTACGGAAGGGCACTGGAAAGCATTCTGCGAAACCTACGAGTTGCCGGAACTTCTTAATGATGAGCGTCTTAAGACGGCGACGGACCGGATTGAAGCCCGAAGCTGGACCATTCCAATGGTTGCGACAAAAGTCTCTCGGTTGAAGGCGGACGATCTGGTTGCCAAGCTTGATGAGCTTAGCATCCCCTTTGCGATGATCAACAGTCCGGAAGACCTCTTCCATGATCCGCATGTGCTGCGCGACGGAGGGCTGGTCAGCTCAAAGAACGCGGACGGACAACCCTTTCGGAGTCCGGCCCTGCCGCTGGAATTGGACGGACAGGGGATCGGTGCCGGCCTTGATGTTCCTGTTCTCGGCGCTGATACAGAAGCTGTTCTTGCGGAACTTGAGGCGGTGCCCGACCGGGAGAAACGTGCATGAAGAAAGTAGATGCCATTTATCCGCCGGATCGGATTTCTTTACGCGAAGTTGGCCTGCGCGATGGATTGCAGATGGTGAAAACCCATCCATCAACAGAAGGCAAGAAACACTGGATAGAGCTTGAACATGAAGCCGGTGTCCGGCATTTCGAGGTAGGGTCTTTCCTGCCGGCGAAACATTACCCGGCATTCGCAGATGTGCTGTCCGTTATTGATATCGTAAAATCTCTTTCCGGTGCCCACGGGGCTGCGCTGGCTCTGAATAAGCGGGGGACGATTGATGCCTTGGCAAGCGGCGTTCCTGAAGTTGGCTGCGTTGTTTCGGCCAGTGAAGAGCATAATCAGGCGAATACAAAGCGCAGCCGGGAAGAAACATTGTCAGAAGTCGACAACCTTTGCCGGTTAAGGGATGCTTCCGATCATAAGCCGCTGGTCAGTGTCGGGATTGCCATGTCTTTTGGCTGTTCCATTTCCGGTGCTGTCGACCCGATCGAAGTCTTGCGGATTGCGGAGCGGTGCTATGAGGCGGGAGCAGATATTGTCAGTCTGGCTGATACGGTCGGATATGCCGGGCCTCGCCAGGTTGCTCATCTGTCAAAGGCGCTGGCGTCGCTGAATGGCGGACGCACATTTGGTGTACATCTACATGATACACGGGGCATGGGGATCGCAAACGCATCTGCTGCACTGGATAATGGTGCCCGTATTCTGGATGGCGCCATGGGCGGTCTGGGCGGTTGCCCCTTTGCGCCGAACGCAACCGGTAATGTGGTGTTTGAAGATCTGGTTTTTCTCTGTGAATCCAGTGGCTTCCGAACCGGTATTGACCTGGAAAAACTGACGAGTGTCAGGTCGATTATTGTCCGCGAAATGCCAACGGAACCTTTATACGGGGGCCTGGCCAAAGCCGGCTTGCCCCTGTCCGGAATACCCGAAACACATATCTAATCAAGAAACCTTATTGAGGGAGTGAAATGATGAAAAAATTACTTGGATTAACCGCAGGGCTCATGGCTGCTGCTGCTGCCATGAGCAGTGCCTCCACGGCTTCTGCTGCGACTGAAATGCGTTGCAGCCATCAATTGCCGCCGGCGCACCATATCGCAAAAGTGATTGACAGATGGGCTGCGGAAATTGAAAGCCGCTCCGGTGGTGAGATTGATGTGCAGGTCTTTGGCGCTAACAGCCTGACCGGTGCCAAGCAGAACGCGACGGCTGTCGCCAAAGGCGACATCGATTGCGCTTTTTCGATTAATCCACAGTGGGGCAAGACACTGCCGCTGATGAATGTGACGCTAGGCCCGTTCGCCGTCAGCAGCCTGGATGCCCTGAAGAAATGGGATGGCTCTGAAGCTGCACAATTCCTTGAAAAGAAACTGATGACCAAAGGCGTTCGCAACGTCACATGGCTCTTCACAACCCGTAGCACAGCGATTACATCGAAAGGCAAAGGTCTCGTTAAGCCTGCTGACTTTAAAGGCGTTAAGATCCGCGGTCTCGGCCCGGTTCCGGATTCCGGGTTTGTCGCTATGGGTGCGGCCCCGTCTGCCATGTCCGGCAGTAAGGTTTACCAGGCTCTGTCCACCGGTGTTATCGATGCCGGCCTGACAGACGTCTCGGCTGCCGTATCTCGGAAATACTTTGAGGTTCAGGATCACGTGACGGTTCTGCCATTGTTCAGTATCTATTTCCACGGTTATGTAAACCCGAAATGGTATGATGGTCTGTCTGACAAAGGAAAAGCCGCTGTTGATGAAGCCGGTAAACTGGCTGCTGGGTGGGCCATTGAAGCATCTGAAGCGTCTGCTGCTAAAGCGCCAGAGCAACTGAAAGCCAAAGGGATGAAAGTCCATATGGCAACAGACGCCGATATTGCTGCATTGAAAGCCCAGATGGCACCGGCTTTTGATAAAGCGTTCGGTGATGCGTCTGGTGAAGACGGCAAAAAACTGCTTGAACTGATTGGCAAACTCTAAGTTTTGTTATTTTATGCAAATTTCTGAGCAAAATGGGGAAGGAGAGACTGTCTCTCCTTCTTTTCTGAGTCGCATTATCGGTTCCATTGCCTGGTTGTCGGCCGCCCTCGGGGCGGTTCTTGTTGTTTTTACGCTGGGGATTACGGGGTATAGCGTTTTCCAGCGCTATGTCCTCGGAACACCGCTGACTTGGACGGACGAACTGTCCGGTTTCCTGGTGGTGGCCATTGTCATGCTGGGGGCCGCCGAGACCTTGCGAAAGGGTGAGCATATCAGTGTGGATCTGTTGTCTTCCAAGGCAACGGGCAAGCTGAAAACAGGAGTGCAGCTTTGGGGTTTCGCGGCGACGTCCTTTGTTGCCGCTATATTGTTGCTGAGTGCCTGGGCGGCAGTAGAATTTTCCTGGAATATTGGTGTTTATTCTGACGGTTACCTGGAGGCGCCCCTCTGGATACCGCAATCCTTTATGCTGGTTGGCGGCGGGCTTCTACTGCTGATGGCACTGGCGCAGACGATTGATCTTTTACTTTCCAAGCGGCGGGGCTGAGTGGTGGCCACATTTTTTATTCTTTGTATTCTGATCGCTCTGCTGCTGACCGGCATGCCGATTTTTGCAGGCCTTGGCCTTGCCTCCATCGCGATCATGTTGGTGACGGAAGGCAGTATTTCCAGTGTTGCCGATACGGTGTTCGCCAAGCTGGATAACGGGCTTCTGACGGCTATTCCCATGTTCGCCTTCATGGCGCATGTGATGATCAAGTCTAAAGTGGTGGATGATCTGTATGATGCGGCCAATGCGATGGTTGGTCATTTCAAAGGTGGTCTTGGTGTGGCGACGGTTCTGTCCTGTACCATTTTTGCGGCCATCTCCGGGTCTTCTGTTGCGACGGCACTGACCATCGGCTCTAGCGCTATTCCGCAAATGCAGCGCTTTGGCTATCGATCCCGGGACGCTTATGGTGTGATCGCGGCGGGTGGCACATTGGGTATTCTTATTCCGCCGTCCGGTCCGCTGATCCTTTATGCGATTGTTACGGAAACCTCCATTGGCGCCTTGTTTATGGCGGGTTTTATTCCCGGTATTCTGATGGCGTTGATTTTTGCCTTTGATTGCATGTCACAGGCCTATATTCAGAAAGATAGAAAAGATAATGCCTGGATTGGCTGGAAAGCGTGTGGATCTGCCCTGAAGCGTTCAGTTTGGTCCCTTCTTATGCCGCCTCTCGTTCTTGGTGGCATATATGCCGGTGTTTTCACGGCTTCTGAAGCGGCGTCTATAGGCTGTATCTATGCACTGCTGGTCGGGGCACTGGTTTATCGGAATTTCGGATTGAAAGAGTTGGCGGAAACGGCTTATGAAACCGTTCGTACAACAGCCATGCTGTTTATGATCCTGGCAGCGGCCGCTTTGTTTGGACATGCGGTGACCATTATCCGACTACCGATCGAACTGGTGGAGAGCGTGACGGCGCTGGGTCTGTCGCCGCTCGGATTTATCCTGGTGGTGATGCTGGTGATTTTTATCCTGGGAATGTTCCTGGAGACTATATCCATTATCCTGATCACGACACCAATCATCCTACCAGCCCTCATCCAGCTTGATATCAACCTGATCTGGTACGGTATTCTGCTGATGATCAATCTGGAACTGGCATTGATTACGCCGCCGGTTGGCATGAACCTGTTTGTCATTAAAGGGATCGCAGGGGCACCGCTCGCAGATGTGATCCGCGGGTCTATTCCCTATGTCCTTCTGATGATTTTGGGGCTTGCACTGGTGATGATGGTGCCCGGCCTCGCCCTGTGGCTTCCCGATCTCGCCGGGTTCGGGCGCTAGGAATTTAACGGCCTTTTCGGTTTAACATCCTCCTGTTCGTCTTCTATGGGATCAAAACGGACAGGAGGGGTCAATATGTTACTTCCATTCAAAGCATTTTATGGCGATCCTCTTTATTTTCATGCCCTATGTGAATTGGTAAGAAAAAATCGGCTCCCGTGTCGATTTCCCGTATACCGGTTCGTCTCTTTTATGCAGTTGCTATTCAGGGCTGCATAAAACAAAGAAGAGGTTTGATATGAAATATATGGCGTTAATTTATGCGAGTGATGAAGCGACCCCCAAATATGACACACCGGAGGGACAGCAGATGTTTCAGGACTATATGGCTGTTACGGCCAGGTTCCAGGAAGACGGGGTGATGGTCAGCGGCGACGCGCTGGAAGGGGTGGAGATGGCAACAACTGTCCGTATCCGAAACGGCAAAACCGAGACCATGGATGGTCCCTTCACCGAAACAAAGGAGCAGTTGGGCGGTTACTATATCTTTGATGTGGAAAGCCTGGATGAAGCGCTGAGATATGCGGCCATGATCCCCACGTCAAAATACGGCACGATTGAAGTACGTCCGCTAAAAGTCTTTGATTAAATCGGAATAACGGTCCCGTGAATGATGTAACGGATATCGAAAAAACCGTTCGGCAGGAATGGGGCCGTCTTCTGTCAAGCCTGATTGCCTATCTGGGAGATTTTGAGCTGGCGGAGGATAGCCTTCAGGATGCCCTGGAATCGGCGCTTCAGCATTGGAAGAGAAATGGATTGCCGCGCTCTCCTTATGCCTGGCTTTTACAGACAGCCAGACGCAAGGCGATCGACCGCATCCGCCGGAATGTCAATTTCCGAAAGAAGCAGAGTGAGTATCAGTTGCTCCTCGAGCTGGAGGCAGAGGAAGACGCGGATGATTTCTCGGAAGAAACGATCCCGGATGAACGACTTCGCCTGATTTTTACCTGTTGCCACCCCGCACTGGAAGAGAAAACCCGTGTTGCCCTGACGTTACGGACACTTGGCGGACTGACAACCCGGGAAATAGCAAAAGCTTTTCTGGATACAGAGGAGGCGATGGCGCAAAGACTGGTGCGCGCCAAACGGAAAATCCGTAAAGCCGGGATCCCTTATCGCATTCCGAATGAGCAGGAGTGGCCGGATCGGCTGGCGTCCGTCCTGAATGTTCTCTATCTCATTTTTAATGAAGGTTATTCAGCGTCATCGGGGGGATTAAGTATTCGGGTGGATCTATGTGAGGAAGCGCTTCGCCTGACCCGTATTATGGTGCATCTGACATCGGATGAAGCAGACGTAAAAGGGCTGCTTGCATTACTGATCCTAAACCATTCGAGAAGGGAAGCCCGCTACGCGGATGACGGATCTTACATTCCGTTGGACCGGCAAGACAGAAAGTGCTGGAAGGGGAACGAAATCCGGGAAGGCGTTTCTCTGGTGGAAAGCGCATTGGCTTCCGGGAGACCGGGGGCCTATCAAATACAAGCTGCAATCAGTGCGGTTCACTCAGAGGCGACAAGTCACGCTGAGACGGACTGGCAGGAAATCACGCTCTTATACGACAGGTTATACGAGATACAGCCCAATCCTGTCATTCGGCTGAATTATTGCGTTGCTCTTTCTTACACTCAGTCGGAGGAGAAAGCGCTGAACATTCTGCTGTCACTCGAAAAGGTGCTAAAGGGATATCAGCCTTATTATGCCGCGAAAGCAGATCTATTGCGCCGTACCGGAGATCCTGACGGAGCGATGCAGGCATATCAAAAAGCGATAGAATATTCGGAAAACCCGTTTGAAAAGGAGTTTCTTCATCAACAGTCTTTAAAGCGGTTCGAATGATGGATCATACTTGACAGGGAAAGTTTAATTTAATAATGAAAATCATTCGCAAGTAAAATTGACGAACCTTGCCATTAACCCGGTTCAATCTGCTATGGAGTTATCGGACATGTCGGCTAGCGCCAAAGCGACGAACGAAGATGTGATGCTAAAACTGGCGGAACTCTATACAGGTCTCTTTGAGCATGATGGATATGGAGATATCCGGATTGAAATGCGGATCCTTCACCGGGGGCAAAAGGAAGTTATTCTTCATTGCGGGAAACAGTATCGATTTATCGTTGATGCTCCCCACGAACAGAATGTTGCGAATGCACGGGGCTAACCGGATGCGTATTGACGGGCTTATGGTACCCCAGGCTGGTGCTAGAGATTTCAATGGCTGCGAGCGTAAAGCGCAAAAAGAGAGCTGCGACACTGGCGGGTTTCGCGCTTCCTGATTTGCTGGTAGTTGTTACTACTATCGCAGCCATTGAAATCTCTGGTGTCCTGCTCCCTCGGTCATCCTATATTTTAGGATCCTGATCCTGGAATGGCTTGGACGTCACTCAGGGTCCCAAAAAATTGATCAAACGTCCGACACAACAACTGAAAAGGTGAAATTGATCTGATTTCTGCTATGTAGAATATCATAACGGGACACAGATCATGGAAACGCTAACGACTTTGCTGACGGAAATTCGGGCCTGCACCTTGTGTGCTGACCAATTGCCTGATGGACCGAGACCGGTGGTTCGGGCCTTTGACAGCGCACGGATACTGGTGGTCGGCCAGGCGCCCGGTCGCCGGGTCCATGAGAGTGGTATTCCGTTTAATGATCCGAGCGGTGATCGCCTGCGAGACTGGATGGGGATTGACCGGGATATCTTTTATGATGAGAGCCGGATTAACATCATTCCCATGGGATTTTGCTATCCGGGAACCGGTAAGTCCGGAGATCTGCCGCCTCGTCCGGAATGTGCAGACGCGTGGCGAGGCCGTTTGATGAAACAGATGTCCAAGGTGGAGCTGACCCTGATTATCGGGCAATATGCCATGGACTGGCATCTGCGGGATCGCCGAAAAAAGACAGTGACTGAAACAGTAAAGGCCTGGCAGGACTACTGGCCTGATCAAATTGTTCTGCCGCATCCAAGCCCAAGAAACAATATCTGGCTGAAGCGAAATGACTGGTTTGAAAAAGACGTTATTCCACCGCTTCAAAAACGCATCAAGGAATTACTCTAACTTGTTGTTTTGCAATCGGTAAGAGGGTGGCGTCTTGCCGATCCAGGCTTTAAAGGCGCGATTAAAAGTAGGCGTATCATGATAGCCGATGAGACCGGCTATATCTGCAACAGATAATGTCGTATTCGTCAGATAATTGCAGGCGAGATGGCAGCGGACATCCTGCTGTATCTGTCGGAAAGTTGTTCCTTCTTTTCTCAGATGCCGTCTCAATGTGCGGATTTCCATATTCAGGTGATCAGCTAAAGACTGCATGGTCAGGGAATGCTCCCGGTCTTCCATGATCAGGCGCCTTATCTGTTCTGTCAGGCCTGAGGAGTTTTGCATCTGGCGCAGCATCTGATCACATTGCTGCATATAGGCGTTTGATTGAGTAATAAAGGAAGCGGAAAAGGGGCGTTCAGCTTCTCTCCGGGCGAAGATCAACCGGTTTTCCGCTGCACCGAACCGCACATTAACATTCAGGATCTCATGATATCGATGCCCGTCAGCGGGAAGGGGCCTTTGTAACTCCAGGCGTGTTTCCGAAAGTGGCCTCCCGGTCAGTTCACGGGCGCGTTTTAGATTGGCTGAATAGAACAGGTCAGAAAAGAAGTCGGGAATTTCCGGCCAGGATGGAGGAAAACGGTAGCACATGATCAGCTGTGTTTCCGAAAGTTCCAGTTGCAGAGCATTTTTCGGTAGAGGTTGTAAAACCCAGATATGCTTCTGCATCAGTTTTTGTGATTCCAGAAGGTTGCGGCAATGGGCAAGAGCGTGTCCCAGAATGCCGTAGGACATGGTGCTGGCCCGCTGGCCGATCAACAGGCCAAGACGAGGTTCGTCGCAAGCCTCAATGGCAAAGCCGGCCAGAAGGCGGAGTCTTTCCAGTCGATTATCTGCCTTATGATCCAGTTGCCGGAGAATGGCATCTACAGAAACCGACCGTTCTTTCAGGAAATCCAGAATATAGGGTTCGAAGGCGAGGCGTTTGATCGTGTCCTCTTTTGCCTGTCTCATTGTCCTATTTTGCCCTTTTCCAAAAAATCAGAATGAGTATACGTGCTAACATAACAAGAAAAAAGGAAGGGTTTTTCGATGTCAGTGTCAACCGGACCTTATGAGCCTGCTGATGAGATCATTCAGATTGCCGAGCGGTTTTCCGCCGAAATTGCGGATCGGTCGGCGGAGTTTGAAGAACAGGGGTTTATTTCCCAGGATCTTACGGATCGTCTTGCAAAAACCGGATTATATCGCCTTTGCAATCCTGTTGATTATGGTGGTATGGGGCAGTCGCCGGTGGATTATGCGGGCGTGACGGAGTACCTGGCCCGGTTTGACGGTTCAACAGCCTGGGTTGTTTTTATCGGAATTACATCGGCTTTATCCGTTTGTGCCTTGCCGGAAGAAACCGCCAAGGATCTGATGCTGTCGGACAAGGAAGCGATCACCGCCGGGGTCTTCGCGCCAATGGGGAGAGCTGTTGCCTGCGAGCAGGACGGCGTTAAGGGGTTTCGTGTGACCGGACAGTGGCAATGGGGATCGGGCTCCAGAAACGCGACTTATATTTCAGGCGGTGGTTTTGTTACAGATCAGTCAGGGGAAGTCCTCAAACTGGACAATGGTGCACCGGATCAGCGGTCTTTTTTTATGAGAGCGGAGAATGTGGAACTTATGGATACCTGGCATGTGAGTGGCCTTAAAGGAACCGGTTCCACCGACTTTCGCGTTCAGGATCTGTTTGTTGCCGAAAACATGACCTTTGGTGCTTTGCGTACAGACATACCGGATGATCCCATTCACATATTTCCGATTTTTGCCTTTCTGGGCGTAGGGATTGCAGCGGTTACCCTGGGGCTTGCCAGAGCAGCTATCGACGAACTCTTAAGTTTCGCGGCCGCCAAAACCCCGCAGGGAAGCAGTAAGCCGCTCGCCCTTAAACCGGCAACTCATAAAAAAATTGCCGAGGCAGAAGCGGACCTTAGATCAGCACGTCTGTTCTTTTATCACTCTATCGGCCGGGTTTGGGATAAGGCACAGACAGGTGAATATCCTTCTGTAGAAGATCGCCGGGATATCAGGCTGTCGACCACACATGCGGCGCAGGCGGCAGTCCGCGTCATTGATAGCATGTATACGCTGGCCGGCGGGACATCGGTCTATCTTAAGTCGCCGTTGCAACGACATTTCCGTGATGTTCATGTGGCAAGCCAGCATATGATGGTCAGTGAGGCGACATTGGAACTGATAGGTCGCCTGTTTGTCGGGCTGGAAACCAATACGGCGCAGCTATAAAAGGACGCCCATTGCAGGCGAGGCCAGAAAGATTATATGCTGGGTATTGCGATGCAACATACAGGGCTTCTCTGACTGAGACGTCTTAATGAAAATAAAGAACAGGAACAATCGTGGCACACTCTCTTGATATCCTATTTACCCCTTTCTCTTCGAAGAAACTAGACCTCGCCAACCGGATTGTCATGGCTCCCATGACCCGTTTTTTCTCTCCGGACGGTGTTCCAGGACAGAATGTTGCAGACTATTACCGTCGCCGGGTTGAGGGGGGGACCAGTCTGATTATCACGGAAGGAACGGTGATCAGTGATCCAGTAGCTTCCCCGCATCCGAATGTACCGCACCTTTACGGAGAGAAGGCGTTGGCCGGATGGGCCAATGTAGTGAAAGCCGTCCATGAGGCGGGTGGAAAGATCATGCCGCAGATCTGGCATGTGGGCATGGCCCGCCGGGCGAATGAGGCCCCAAATCCTGAACTGCCCAATGCCGGTCCGTCCGGTGTGCTGCATAACCGGAAAAAAATTGCCGAGCCGCTGACAGAACAGGAAATTGATGATCTTGTCACCGCCTATGCCGACTCGGCAAGAGCCGCCAAGGAAATCGGTTTTGATGGTGTTGAAGTGCATGGTGCCCATGGCTACCTGGTGGATCAGTTCTTTTGGGAACAAATGAACCTGCGTGAAGATGCATATGGCGGTGATATGGTCAAACGAACCGGTTTTGCGGCCCGGATCGTTGCCGCAATCCGCGAAGCAACCGGGGAAGACTACCCGATTGTTTTCCGTTTCTCGCAATGGAAACAGCAGGATTATGACGCGAAGCTGGCTCACACACCGGAAGAACTGGCGGATTTCCTGAAACCGCTTGCCGAGGCCGGTGTTGACATCTTCCATTGCTCGACCCGTCGATACTGGGAGCCGGAATTTGAAGGCAGTGATCTTAATCTGGCAGGATGGACGAAAAAGATTACCGGTCTTCCGACCATTACCGTCGGCAGCGTCGGTCTGTCCAAAGACATGATGTCTTCGTTCAAGGGCGAAGACTCGGGTACCCGAAATATTGATGACTTGGGCGAAAAGCTGGAAAATGAGGAATTTGATCTTGTGGCTGTCGGCCGGGCCCTGATCCAGGATGCGGATTGGCCCAACAAAGTTCGAGAAGGACGGATGGACGAGTTGCAGGACTATTCACCGAAAAAGCTGGCAGAACTGGTCTGAAGCAGCCTCTTAAGTTTCCAGTACATGACGTAATGCTTCAAGCTTGGCGGAGTGATAATCGTTCCGCCAGGCAAGAAGGGTCTTGATGGCAGCGTAAGAACCTTCAAGAGGATAGTATTTCAGGGTTGCTTCCATACTGATCATATCGAGGACAGACTGCGGAACAACGGCGTAGCCAGTACCGGCGGAAACACAGGACAGTATGGCCAGATAGGAACTGACCGACAAGACCATCCCCGGCGCGATGCGGTTTTCGAGCTGCCACTGCTCCAGATATCGGCGATAGGCGCAGCCTGCTTCGAAAGCGATCAGGGTTTTACCGCTGAGGTCCGTCATCTGATCAAGGTCGGGAAAGGTGCCGGGCGTCACAAGGACGAGTCGTTCTTCAAATACGGGGCGCGTTTCAAACCGATCATCACTGATCGGTTCGGCAATAAAAGCGGCGTCAATGTCGTACTGGATAAGCCGGTCCAGCAACCCTTTGGCTGTGTCGGTTTTTAAAGCAACCTCAACGTCAGGATAAGCTTTGTGATAATGGGACAGAACAGCCGGCAACCGGGCGGCCGCGGTACTTTCCATGGCACCAATACGAAAGGGACCTTGTGGCCGATCGGCCTTCATAGCCTCAGATGTTTCAAGGGAGAGAAGATGGAATCTTTCCGCATAGGCCAACAGCATCTTTCCGTCCGCAGTCAGGTGCAATCCCCGGTTTTTTCTTTGGAAAAGGGATGTTTCCAGACTGTCTTCCAGTTGCTTGATGCGCGTACTGATATTGGATTGTACACGGCCGAGCCGGTCTGCTGCACGGGAGACGCTGCCTTCCATCGCGACGGTTCTGAAGATCTCGAGCGCTTGCAGGTTCAGATGATGCATCCTTGTTCTTTCCGATTATCCAACGACAAAATATAATATCTCAAAATATGAAATCAAATATCGAAATAGTTCATTTTTATTAATATCATAAAGCGAGCAGACTGTATCCAAGATCCGAACTCTACTGTAAGGAAATCGGATCTATGATGATTCCGGTATTGGGAGGATGGGAAAGGGATCAACCTTCCGCCTGACACCGTTTCGGGATAGAATAAGAACAATCTTGCTTATCCGTTCTGGTGACCGCCGGGCATTTCCTCTATAGTCACGGCTCAAAAAACAAGAATGGATAACAGGCATGAAACTTTATACCTCGGTCGGACCTAACCCCCAGTGTGTGCTTCTTTTCGCAGCTCTCAGGAATATTGATCTTGAAAAAGTCAAAGTGGATCTCAGGGGCGGCGAAAACCGACAGGCAGAGTATCTCAAGGTAAATCCGGCCGGGCAGCTACCTGCCCTGATCCTGGAGGATGGTTCTCTGATTACCGAAATCACGGCCATCTGTGAATATCTTGATGAAATCACGTCAGGAGACAGCCTGATTGGCGAGACAGCAGAAGAACGCGCCCAGACCCGCCGCTGGACCCGTTGGGTCGATCTGAATATTTGTGAACCGCTCGCCAATGGTTTCCGTTTCTCTGAAGGTCTGCCCTTGTTTGAAAATCGCATGCGTTGTCTTCCGGAAGCGGCAGACGGCCTAAAAGCCTGCGCCCAGGACAAACTTGCCTTCCTCAATGAGCAGATGGCGAACCGGATGTATCTTGCAGGCGAGAAGCTGACGCTTGCCGATATCCTGCTTTATTCGTTCCTGTCCTTTGGCGCCAATGTGGGACAGCCAATGAACCCGGACCACGGCAATATCTCCGCTTGGTTCGAGCGTGTGAAATCGCGCCTAGAGCAATAAGATCAGCGACAGGCTCGGAATTGACAGCAGCAGGATGAGGCGGAAGATATCGGCGATCCAGAAGGGGGTGACGCCTTTGAAGATCGTTTTCAGGTCCACATCCTGCAGCACCGATTTCAGCACGAAGACATTGAGGCCGATGGGCGGGGAGATCAGGCTGATTTCGGTCACCACCACAACAATGATCCCGAACCAGACGGTGACCATATCCGGGTCCGACAGGATACCGTCCCCGAAATCCAGGGATGAGACCAGGGGATAGAAAATCGGGACCGTCAGCAGGATCATGGACAGGCTTTCCAGAACTGCACCCAGCAGCACATAAATCACGATCAGTGCCAGGATAACCATATAGGTACTCACCTCCAGCGACTCCACCCAGATCAGAATGGCGTCCGGCAGTCCGGCAAAGCTGACAAAGTTGGAAAAGACCTCGGCGGCGATGATCAGGGCGAAGATCATGGCGGTTGTCCGCACGGTGTCAATGCCCGCCCGGATCAGCTTGTCCAGGGTAAATCCGCCCATAAAAACGGAAATCAGCAAGGAGATAATGGCGCCGATACCGGCCGCTTCCGACGGGGTGAAAACACCGCCATAGATGCCCGCCATAATGATGGCGAACAGGGCAATCACCGACATGACGCCCCAGAAATCCCGGGTGGTCACCGGATGCTCTCCGCTTTCCCGTGGTGCTGAGCCCGGATTGATCCGGACATAGATAAAGACCGCGGCCAGATAGAATAGCACGCCGATCAGGCCCGGAATGATCCCGGCGATAAACAGATGCCCGATATTGGCTTCCGTCATCAGCCCGTAGATGATCAGTATAACGGAGGGCGGGATCAGGATGCCGAGGGTGCCGCCGGCCGCGATAGAGCCGGAGGCCAGGCTGTCTGAATAGCCCACATCCCGCATGGGCGGCATGGCTACTTTGGACATGGTGGCAGCCGTGGCGAGGGAGGAGCCGCAGACCGCACTGAAACCGCCGCAGGCCACAATGGTCGCCATAGCCAGTCCGCCATGCAGACGATACAGCGCCCGGTGGGCCATCTTGAACAAGGCGTCCGACACCCCCGACGTGGTCAGCAGATTGCCCATCAGGATAAACAGCGGGATCACCGCCAGGGTGAAAGAGGAAACCGTGTCAAAAACACTGCCGCTCAGCAAGGTCAGGCTGGACTGCCAGTTCCGTAAAAAAGCAAAGCCGGCGACCCCGACAATGATCATGGAAAAGGCGATAGGCACCCGGAGCAGGGACAGCGCGAACAGGGCTACAAAGCCAAGCAGGGATTCAATCACGGTTTGGATCTCCAGGAAGAGACGAAGCCCCGGAGGATGATCAGGACACAGATAAAGCAGCAGAAGGTCGCCAGGAAGCCGACCAGGTAAAGCGGGATCTCAAGGGAGTTGGTCACCTGCCCGTAGCTTTTCAGCTTCGATGCATGCACATAGAGCTCGACGGTCAGCACGGCGAAAATGGCCAGGCTTGATACAGAAACGATCAGGCCGGACAGCCGGTTAAACAGGACCGAGCGGACCCCGTCCACCAGATCCACCGTAATATGGCTGTTAAACCGCACCGAGGCGGGCAGGGCCAGGAAGACGAGCAGGGCCAGCATGATCTCGATCAGTTCATAGGCGCCGCTGATCGGGCTGTTAAAGAGATAGCGGGCGATCACATCCGCACCGATAATCCCCATCATGGAAAACAGCACGACGACACCCAGCCCTTCACACAGGGCCGCAATAAAATGCAGGGCCTTTACAGCCCTGCGTCGCGCATTCTTCTGACCCGAGGAGATCATCTTACTGGGCGGTAGCCGACCGGATGGCTTTCAGGGCTGCTGCACCGTCATAGCCGGTGCCTTTGACGGCCTCAACCCAGGCCTTCTCATGCTTGGCGGCCAGGGATTTAAGGGCATCGACAACCGGTCCCGGTGCGTCATAAACCATCACATCGCTTTTGCCGACCCATTTGGCACCGCCCTGATCCGCCTTGTCCCAGACCTTACCGGCCATGGAGGCGAGGGCTTTGCCGGAGATGGCTTCAATCGCCGCCTTATCCGCATCGGACAGGCTTGCCCATTTACCCTCATTCATCACCAGGAACCAGGAAGTATTATACAGGCCGCCCGGGATCTTCATGGTATGGGTCAGGTGATCGGTCAGTTTGAAGGCCTTCAGGGCTTCCATCGGGAAGGTCACGCCGTCAATCACGCCGGTGGACAGCTTTTCAAACACCTGTCCCGGACCCATAAACTGGGTGGTGATACCGAGATCCCCGGCCAGCGCGGCGATATAACCGCCCGGTGTCCGGATCTTCAGTCCCTTGAAATCATCAACGCTTTTGATTTTCCGTTTGTTATTAT